>CAVBGA010000062.1:0-31366 GCA_963594675.1 Lachnospiraceae bacterium | reverse complement strand
AGCAATTTGTCTGCCGGCATCTTCTTTTCTACCAACAGAGCTGTTTTTCCTACCGCTCCCGGTACCTGGAAACCCCTCTCCAAAAGCAGCATAACGATTCTCTCGAATCCAATAGAGAATCCACACGCGCTGGTATCGTTGCCGGTAAATTTACCGATCATTTCATCGTAACGTCCACCACCGCCTACAGATCCACCAAACTCATCCATGGAGATTTCAAAAATAGGACCAGTATAGTATGACATACCACGCACCAAAGTAGGATCAAATGCCATTTTAAAGTCAGCATTTTTTACTGCTTCCACGCTATTAATAATTGTCTCAAGATCATCTGCATAAACAGGATCTAAGAATCCATCTAATTTGTCTTTTAAATATCTGACACCTGCCACATCCGGAGTTACTTCACGGAACATAGCAAGATATTTGTCAATTGCTTCCTGAGCATAGCCTTCCTTCTGAAGTTCCTCTGCCACTCCATCCAAACCAATTTTATCCATCTTATCCAGAGTAATGAAGACAGAATCATAATCTTCCGGAGCAAAACCACTGTAAGCAGCCATTGCTTTCAGAATACGACGATCATTGATACGAATGGTGAATTTATTAAAATCCAACTTTCCTAAAAGAGTTGTGGTAGCTGTGATCAATTCAATCTCTGCCAAGATAGTTGGCTCACCGAGAATATCAATATCACATTGCATAAACTGGCGATAACGACCTCTCTGCGGTCTGTCCGCCCGCCATACATTGCCCATCTGCAATGCTTTAAATGGGGAGGGCAATTCATTTGCATGATTTGCATAATATCGGGAAAGAGGCAGAGTCAGATCATAACGGAGACCTCCGTCCACAAGATCACTTTCTGTCTCTGCCTGATCCAGTTTCAGCTTTTCGCCTCTTTTTAAAATTTTAAAAATCAACTTTTCATTTTCTCCACCCTGCTTACTGCTGAGATTTTCAATATGCTCAACACAAGGTGTCTCCATAGAAGAAAATCCAAAAGTTGCATAGGTTTCCTTAATCAGACTGATCACATAATCTCTTACTGCCATCTCTGCCGGGAGAATATCTTTCATACCAGTCACAGGTTTTTTCTTTAATGCCATTTTTCTCTCCTTACTTTATAATGAAAGTTCCTTATAGCTCTCATCTCGATGTATAATTCTTTGGAAAGCCAGGAATACTTTTATATCAAAATTTTTTATCTCTTCAATCATGAGCTCCATTGCAGTAGCACTATCAAAAGCCTTCCTGTAGGGACGATCGGAAATAAGCGCCGAAAACACATCACACACTCTGAGAATTCTTGCCCCATAGGGAATTTCCTCCCCTCTAAGACTATCAGGATATCCACTGCCATCCCAATTTTCATGATGATGAAGCACACTTTGTAAAATAAACTCTGGATATTCACGTTCCTTAAGGATCTCATAACCTATGGTAGCATGCATACGTACATAACGGATTTCCTCCACAATCATAGGATTTTTCCTCATTTCATAAAAATGACTTCCTATTTTTTCTTTTCCAATGTCATGTACAATCCCGGCCTCAAATAAAAGCTGGCATGTATCATCCTCCAAATTCAGTTCCTGCCCTACCATATAGGCAAGCTTGCTCACCTGCATGGCATGGCTTACCCTGTCATCCAGCGTATATTTCAACAGATGTTTTTTGTTCACATAGGACTTTTCTTCCGTGTCATCTGTTACTGCCATTTTTCAATACCCGCTTCCTTTCTCTCGAGCATCTCATCAATACGGCTGATATAGTTGCTTACATCTTTTACATTGTCAACACGTTCAATACGGTTGCCCTGGTCAAAAACAAACTTGGTAGTGGCACCTGCTCCAGCCGCCATAATTGTCTGCTTTTCTTCCATAATCAGTATATTGTAAATTCCTGCATTGTCAACCTTAGCATAACCAACATTTTCAAAATTTCCGGCAATATTCTTCTGGCGATAGAGATAATAAGGCTGCATGTCCATTTCCCAAGCCGCTTTTGCCGTCATATCCATAATGGCACTGCTGTTTTCAAAAGAGATTTCCTGATATTGATCTTTAAAAAGATTAAGCCTTGTGGCTCTTTTCAAAGCGAGAGAATGCACGGTCAAACCTTCCGGATCTAATTTTTTAATTTGATTTAGGGTATCCTCCACTTCCTTGTATCCTTCTCCAGGAAGCCCCACAATCAAATCCATATTGATATTATGGAAGCCTTTCTCTCTGGCCATATGAAAAGCCGTATAAATCTCTTCTACTGTATGCTTTCTGCCAATGAGATCCAAGGTCTTTTGCTGCATCGTCTGAGGATTGATAGAAATACGAGTTACAGGAAATTCTCTCATAGCTTCTAATTTGTCCTCATCAATGCTGTCGGGACGTCCAGCTTCCACCGTAAATTCCACCACATGGGATAAATCAAAACTGGCTACAATATGAGCCAGCAACCGTCTTAATTGATCTGCCGAAAGACTACTAGGTGTGCCACCTCCCACATAGATGGTATGCAGAGTTTTATGCTTATAGGCCTTGGAAATAAAAGAAAGTTCCTTAAAAAGAGCCTGCAGATAAGCCTCCACCCGGTCCTTCCATACAGAAATCGGATGAGAACCAAAAGAGCAATAGAGACATATGCTGGGGCAGAAGGGAATTCCCACATAAAGGCTATAGCCATTCTGATAATCAATGTCCTGAATCAGCGCCTTTTCTCTATTCGCCACGGCAATTGCCAAGGCAGTTTTCTCTCGACTACAAAAAAAGGTATCTCTCATATAGGAAGCAATTTCTGGGTTGCGAATTCCTTCATCGATCATCTTCATAACGATTTTCGTTGGGCGAATTCCTGTCAGATTTCCCCAGGGAAGATCTCTCCCCGTTAACTCCTTGAGACACAGATACAGCATTCTCTTTAATTCATTTTTCGCATCGCTTCTATTCTGGATTCGATCCACCCGACACTCCCGCTGACAGACTAGAGAAGCATTTTCCCGTATCTCTAACTGAATCAAGCCAGGATCGTAATTTATTTCTATTAGACGCTCAAATTCCCCGGACGCCGCCTCCTTCGGATCATAAACGATCTGTACGTCTTCTTTTGGATAAAAGGCGCGGACCAGGGAATATACATCATATTCAAAATCTTTTTCTGAAAAAAACAAACATATCTTAGACAAAGGGATTGTACCTCTTTTCATAAGCTATGGAAGTGCTGCTGTCATGTCCCGGAAATACTTCCGTTTCCTCCGGCAGTTCTCTAAATAGACGTTTTAAACTTTCTTGCATATCTGTAGCACTTCCTGTAGGGAAATCCATTCTGCCGCAGGAGCCATGGAAAAGCGTATCACCACTCAGTAAGATTCCCTCTTCTTCTATATAATAACAGCAACTTCCCTTAGTATGTCCTGGCGTATGCATCATTTTAATAGTGAAACCAGCTGCCGTAAATACCTGGTCATCCTTGAGGAATACATCTGCCTTCACTGCAAAGGGTCGGGTCCACATTCCGGAAAGATTCAAAGTCGAATCCTCAAGCAGCTCTTTTTCCTTCTCATTGGCATAAACAAGGATGCCATCATAAATCGCTCTAAGTTCGTCCACTGCTCCAATATGATCGAAATGACCATGGGTCAACAAAATCGCCACAGGATTGCCATCCATACCTGTGACCGCCTGAGAAATTGTCGCTGCCCCATCTGCCGGGTCAACGATCAAAATCTCTTTTGTATCTTTATTTTTTATAAGTATGCAGTTCGTCGATACCTGGCCTAAAACCAGATTTTGCATTGCTGCTTTTTTCATGATATTAATCCTTTCAACCTCTGTTTCGATCTATTTCCAATACACTCTCAATTTGCCGAAGTTTTCCTATTAATTGATTCAGCTCATCATTATTGTGCACATCAAAGGACATAGAGATTGTAGCGGTTCCCTTCTTGCTTGTACGCACATTGATAGAAATGATGTCAATCTTACGCTCCGTAAAGGTTTTAGACAAATCTACCAAAAGTCCCGTACGGTTGTTTGCATAGATAATAATCTCAGCCGTATACTCATGATCTATAATATCTGCAGCCTGCCACTCCGCATCAATCAAACGGATACGATCTGTGGCATTCATATTAATAATATTTACACAATCCGTTCTGTGAATTGTCACCCCACGGCCTCTGGTCACGTAGCCCACAATTTCATCTCCAGGCAAGGGACTACAACATTTAGCAAAACGAACAGCCACATCATGGATACCTTTTACAATGATACCACCTTTAGAAGGCTTCTCAACCTCATCCACCTTTGCCTTGCTGTCCGCTGCCGCAAGTACCGCTGCATCAGTTAATTCCTTGGCATGCTGCTTCTCATATGCCTCTAGAAGTTTATTGAAGACCTGTCCCTCCTTGAGGCCTCCATGACCTATGGCTGCAAGTACCGCATCCCAATCCCGGAAACCATATTTTCGAAGAACCGACTGCTGATATTCCGGCTTACTATAGTCAGAAATCAATTTGCCCTTTTCCTTGGCATATTGATAGAGCATCTCCTTGCCCTTGGAAATATTGTCTTCCTTGCGCTCATTTCTGTACCATTGATTGATCTTATTTCTCGCCTGGGTACTCTTAACAATCTTCAACCAGTCACGACTGGGACCCTTGGAATTCTGGGAAGTGATAATTTCAACCCGATCACCATTCTGAATCAGATAATCAATAGGCACCAGCTTGCCGTTTACTCTGGCTCCTACCATCTTATTGCCTACCGCACTATGAACGCTGTAAGCAAAATCGATGGGCGTAGAACCTGCCGGAAGTGTCTTTACATCTCCTGCCGGACTGAAACAGTATACGTTTTCAGCAAAAAGGTCCAGATCGTTCTTCAATAAGCTAAGGAATTCACGGTTATCTGACATATCTCTCTGCCATTCAAGAATCTCCCTCAGCCAGGTAAGCTTCTCTTCTTCCTTGCCACTGGAAGTCTTCTTACCGTCAGATTCTTCTTTATATTTCCAATGTGCCGCAATACCATATTCCGCAGTTCTATGCATTTCAAAGGTTCTGATCTGAATTTCAAAAGGCTGGCCCTTAGGACCAATCAACGTTGTATGCAAAGACTGATACATGTTGGGCTTAGGCATGGCAATGTAATCCTTAAACCTTCCCGGAATAGGTTTGTACATCTCATGAATGATGCCCAAGGCAGCATAACAATCCTTCACCGTCTCAACAATAATACGAACCGCAAAAAGATCGTAAATCTGATCCAGAGTTTTATCCTGATTCACCATCTTCTTGTAAATACTGAAGAAATGTTTCACCCTGCCATCAACCTGTGCATCAATTCTGGCATTCTGCATGTGATTCTTTACTTCATCCACAATGCCCTGAACAAATTTCTCACGCTCGCACTTGCGAACAGCAATCTTATCCACAAGGTCATAATATACATCCGGTTTTAAATATTTAAGAGAAAGATCATCCAACTCTACTTTAATCTTGGAAATACCTAGGCGCTGTGCTATAGGTGCATAAATTTCCATGGTTTCAAGAGCTTTTTCTTTCTGCTTCTTTTCCGTCATATACTTCAACGTTCGCATATTGTGAAGTCGATCAGCAAGTTTAATCAAAATGACACGGATATCCTTCGCCATGGCAAGAAACATCTTACGGAGATTCTCTGCCTGCATATCCAACTTATCCTTGGAATAGCTCAGCTGTCCCAGTTTTGTCACTCCGTCCACCAGCAAAGCAACCTCATCACCGAACTCTGCAGCCAACTCCTCATCCGTCATGACAGTGTCCTCCACAACATCATGTAGAATGCCAGCTACAATCGTCTCCGTATCCATCTCTAAATCTGCAAGAATAATGGCAACACACAGGGGATGAATAATATACGGCTCTCCTGATTTTCTCACCTGTCCCTTATGTGCCTCATCCGCTATGCGATATGCCCTATCAATTTTAGCAATGCTTTCCGCCGGACGATATCTCTTTACACCCTTGATCAGCTCCTGATAAAGCACCTCCGGGCTGGTAAAATCCTGCATAGCCTTTACACTTTTCTCCACCGCATGGATATCTTTTAATTTATCTTCATCTGTACGGCTCATATTCGTGCCCATACGAACCCTCCTTCATTTCAGTCAGAAACAGATTATTTACCTTCGTAACAAAGAACTGATTTTACATCGTAACCTTCCAGCTTTTCTCTGCCTTTAAGTCCTGCAAGTTCCATCAAAAATACCAGTCGCACCACCTTGGCTCCCAATCTCTCAATCAACTTAACAGCAGCTTCCACAGTACCGCCTGTGGCAATAAGATCATCAATTACCACTACTTTTTGGCCTGGTTTAATGGAATCTTTATGCATCTCAACTTCCGCCTTGCCATACTCAAGATCATAAGACTGGGAAATCGTCTCAAAAGGAAGCTTTCCTTTTTTTCGTACTGGAACAAATGGTTTATGTAAATTGTAGGCAATGGGCACACCAAAAATAAATCCCCTTGCCTCAGCACCTACCACTACATCAAAATCAATGTCTTCCAAAAGCTTCTGCATAGAATCAATTGCCAGCTGAAGTCCATCAGCATCCTGAAGCACGGTAGTAATATCGCGGAAAATAATTCCCTCTTCAGGAAAATCTGGAACACTTCTTACATAGTCCTCTATCTTTTTCATCTTAAGATCCTCCATAAAAGTCTATAATGAATCATAACTGTTCCCCATATTCATAGTTATGAGCAGTACATACACACAATAATTTACAATCAGCCTTAATTATAGCATTTTAAAATGTTCTCGTAAAGAAAAGCACAGAAAATACAAGAGGCCTGGCATCACAATGTCAGACCTTTGTTCTTAACTTTATATACAATCATGCGCGAAGAATCACACTGAGCACATATTGATATTTTGGAAAATTCTTTTGGCTGATGCCCTCAAGACGAATCAAATCCACATCCAGCCATAGTTCTTCCGCTACCACCATCATATTGCTAAAAAGAATACCAAAATCCAATTCTGTCGCTGGATCCATATTGCCATTCTCGCCCTTATATTTTTTTGAAAAAACGTGGATGCGATTGTCATAAACAACAAATCTCCAAGGCTGTCCATTCATACTGGACGGAGCCAGTCGCGCTGCCTCCAAAAGCTGGTTCATCCACAACCTGGGTTTCTCCTTAAAGATACATAATTCCGACATATCCAAACGTTTAGCCTCAGCCTGACGTCGGATATGACTATCCTTTGCCTTACCGAACGCTAGCAGAGCTACCAGATTTTTGCCATCCTTCTTCTTTAATGAAGGCATAAGAATCCGCAAACCAACAAAACAACTTCCCAATCCCTTACTGCAAAGATAAAGGGAAAGCTGCTGCATCACATATCCTGCATTCATCATAGATTTTTCTTTATTCTCAGAATAAAGCGCAAGATAATAAGGTGCCTGCACACTAACAATGCCGGAAAAATTCTTTTTTCCCTTGCGATTATCTAGGACAGCAAGTTCTGTAGCAACACCCCCGAACAGTCCTTCCATGTCCTGATAGAATTTTACAACCCCTTCAATAATCTTAGAATTTACCGAATCTGAGGCAAATCTTCGAACTGATTTTCTTACATATATAGCTTCATATAAATTCATTTTCTCACCCTTAAATTATACGTAATAATATTCTAACATATCTCCAAGGTATTTCAAGAGTCAGAAAAGTTAATTTTCTGTTATACAAAAAAATCAGCTCTTAATTCTTAAAAAATTAGCCATTCCTAAGCTTTGCTATTTTTATTTGTTTGTGTTATCCTAATAAAGTAGTAGAGATATCTGATAATTTTAGTCTGCATAAGAAGTGCATAACCAAACCCAAGGAGGAATTCTATTGAAAGTACATGAATCCGCCGAAAACTACTTGGAGACCATATACGTACTCAGTCAAAGATTACCTGAAGTTCGCTCCATAGATGTAGTTAACGAGCTCCATTATTCCAAGCCAAGCATTAGCGTAGCGATGAAAAATCTTCGTGAGAAGGAATTAATCACCATGGATAATGATGGTCACATTCATCTCACTGATGCAGGAAAAGAAATCGCTGTAAAAATATATGAGAGACATATCCTTTTATCCAATTGGCTGATGTATCTGGGGGTTGATGAGGCAACTGCCTTGGAAGACGCCTGCAAATTGGAACATCATATTAGTCCTCAAAGCTTTGAAGCAATCAAAAAGCATGTGACAAAGTTTAATGAAGTTCATGAGTAAGCAAAAGTAAAGGAGCCGATGTGCTCCTTTATTTTTTTCTACAAATAAAGGAGATATTTATGAAATCCCTCGTTATCGCTGAAAAGCCTTCTGTAGGCAGAGACATTGCCAGAGTTCTAGGTTGTACACAAAAAAATCAAGGCTGCCTGGAAGGCAAAAATTATGTCGTCTGCTGGGCTCTGGGACATCTGGTAACCCTAGCCGACCCAGAAGAATATGATAAAAAATATAAGGAATGGTCCTTGGAGCTTCTCCCCATGATGCCCGCACCCTTCCAATTGACCGTCATTCCCAAAACCGCTCACCAATATCGGATCGTAAAATCCCAACTTTTTCGCAAAGACATAAAGGACATTATTATTGCCACAGATGCTGGTCGGGAAGGTGAGCTTGTAGCCCGTCTCATTCTAAACAAAGCGGCTTGCCGAAAGCCAATTCGCCGACTGTGGATTTCCTCTGTCACTGACAAGGCGATTCAGGAGGGCTTCTCCTCTCTTCAGGATGGACGAAAGTATAATTCTCTTTATTTCGCAGCTTTGAGCCGCGCCAAAGCAGATTGGCTGGTGGGAATTAATGCCACCAGGGCTCTCACCTGCAAATATAATGCCCAATTATCCTGTGGTCGTGTGCAAACACCTACCCTTGCCATGATCGCCCAACGTTCCGAAGAAATTCGCAATTTTACGTCTGAAGAATATTACGGTATCCAGCTCCATGCTGGCACCATTAAATGGTCTTGGCAGGATGAAAGAACAGGAAGCCAACGAAGCTTTTACAAAGATAAAACAGAAAAAATAGTGGCACAGTTAGAAGGAAAGTCTCTGGAAATTCTAGAAATCAAGCAAAGTCTCCAAAAGAAGCCGGCGCCCCCTCTCTATGATCTGACCGAACTGCAAAGCGACGCTAACAAAAAATATGGTTTTTCCGCAAAGGAGACCCTGAATCTTATGCAAAGCCTCTACGAACATCATAAGGTTCTCACCTATCCCAGAACGGATTCCCGCTATCTGACGGCAGATATTGTAGAAACCCTTCCTGAGCGTTTGAAGGCCTGTGGAACCGGACCATATCGTTCTCTCGCAGGACCACTTTCCCGCATGAAATTCAGCAAAAAGGCTTCTTTTGTGAATGATAAGAAGGTTTCCGATCACCATGCCATTATTCCTACCGAAGAATTTGTACGTTTGGACCTTATGAGCAATAATGAAAGGAAAATTTATGACTTGGTTGTAAGAAGATTTCTTGCCGTTATGATGCCCCCCTTCGAATATAAAAAAACAGCCCTAAAAGCTAACTGTGCCGGTTTTACCTTTACCGCTCAGGGACAAGAGATTATTTCTTCTGGCTGGAAAGCCGCCTACTCGGAGGAGGAAGCCCTTGATGACGATTACACAGATGAAGACTCTTTTAAAGATAACCAAAATCAAAAAATACCTTCCTTTGATAAAGGACAAAAATTGAAAACAGATCATATTCATATTTGCACTGGTAAGACCAAAGCTCCAGCATATTTTACAGAAGCAAGCCTTCTTAAAGCAATGGAAAATCCTGTCCACTATTTAACAGAAAAAAATAGCAGTGTTGCCAAAACTCTTGGAGAAAGCGGAGGTCTGGGAACCGTCGCCACAAGAGCCGATATTATTGACAAGCTTTTCAACAGTTTTCTTATAGAGAAAAAAGGAAAAGATATCCATATAACTTCAAAAGGAAAACAGCTTCTCTCCTTAGTGCCGGCAGATCTTAAAAAACCAGAACTCACGGCAGACTGGGAATTAAAGCTGACCAAAATCGCCAAGGGACAACTGAAAAGTCAAGACTTTATGGATGAAATTTCAAGCTACACCCAACAGCTTCTTTTGGAAATAAAAAATAGCCAAGGCAGCTATCGACACGATAATCTAACAAACACACCCTGTCCGGTTTGTGGAAAGAAGATGCTTTCTGTCAAAGGAAAAAACAGCCAGATGCTGGTATGCCAAGACAGAGCATGTGGTCACCGAGAAACCATTTCTCGAACCAGCAATGCTCGCTGTCCTAAATGCCACAAGAAAATGCAGCTATATGTCAAAGGCAAGGAAGATACTTTCATCTGTAGCTGCGGATACAAAGAGAAACTCTCCGCCTTTAAAAACCGTCGTCAAAAAGAGGGGGCTGGTGTTTCCAAAAGAGATGTACAACGCTATATGAAGCAACAAAAGGAAGAAGCAGTTAATAATCCATTTGCATCTGCCCTTGCCAACATCAAGTTAGATCGATAACATGGCCATCCAACGAAATAAGGTATTTCTGATAGTGAAAAAGAAGCCACCGCATGTCATACGGTAGCTTCTTTTTCTATCTTAGCACGATATAGTATATATTTGATAATTATTAATGATGGAAGAGACGAATTCCTGTAAATGCCATTGCCATATTATATTTATTACAGCACTCAATTACAAGATCATCACGGATTGATCCACCTGGCTCAGCGATATATTTTACGCCACTTTTCTTTGCACGTTCAATATTGTCTGGGAAGGGGAAGAAAGCATCAGAACCAAGAGTGACATCGCTCATCTGATCAAGCCATGTTCTCTTCTCTTCTGCTGTAAATACCTCAGGCTTTTCTGTGAAGATTTTCTCCCATGCACCATCAGCCAATACATCCATATACTCATCACCGATATATACATCAATGGCATTATCTCTCTCAGGTCTGCTGATACTATCAATGAAGGGAAGGTTCATTACCTTCGGACACTGACGAAGCAGCCAGTTATCAGCCTTCTGTCCTGCCAGTCTTGTACAATGAATACGGGACTGCTGTCCTGCTCCAATACCGATGGCCTGACCATCTTTTACATAGCAAACAGAATTGGACTGTGTATACTTAAGAGTAATCAACGCAATCTTCATATCTCTCAAAGCGTTCTCAGGAATCTCTTTGTTCTCTGTTACAATATTCGCCAGAAGTTCTTCATCAATGGGCAATTCCTGACGGCCCTGTTCAAAAGTCACACCATACACTTCTTTATGCTCAAGAGGAGCTGGTACATAAGACTCATCAATCTGAATAATATTGTAGTTTCCTTTTTTCTTTTCTTTAAGGATAGCAAGTGCCTCATCGGTATAACCCGGTGCAATAATACCATCAGATACCTCATGACGAATCAATCCTGCTGTTTCCTTATCACAAACATCAGAAAGTGCGATAAAATCTCCGAAAGAGGACATTCTGTCAGCGCCTCTTGCTCTTGCATAAGCACAAGCAAGCGGAGTCAACTCATCCTTATTCTCAACCCAGTAAATTGCAGCCAATGTATCATCCAGAGGAAGACCTACCGCTGCACCTGCTGGTGAAACATGCTTAAAAGATGTTGCTGCTGGAAGTCCTGTTGCTTTTTTCAATTCTTTTACCAGCTGCCAACCATTAAATGCATCAAGGAAATTGATATAGCCTGGTTTTCCATTAACAACGGTAATTGGCAATTCAGAACCATCTGCCATATAAATCTTAGAAGGCTTCTGATTCGGATTGCAACCATATTTTAATTCTAATTCTTTCATCCCACATTCTCCTTACTGATTCTTATTTACAATTCTTGTCTCACTACTACCTGTTGCGATATCAATATATCGTACAAATAGTGAAACCTTATTATCCTCATTAAGACTAGTCCAAAGAAGTTCTGTAAATGCATCGATGTCATTCGGAATCTCTACAGACTTGGGCTCACCTACAAAACTAGGAAGTGGATTGCCATCTCCCTGATAAGTATGAATAAAATGACCTTCTCCTGCCAAAGGATTTTCATAAGAATAGGTAAAGCGATTGCAACTAGAAGGATCTCCATTATTGCTCTTAAGAATAGACATCTCATAGGAATATGTTCCATCCTCAACATACATAGCACCTGAAATTCTCGGTGTATAGTTAGGAGCATCCGGCTCAAATTCTCTGCTTCTTAAAGACTGCTCAAATGTAAGCCCTTTCTCAAGTCCTTCATAAATTGTATCTGTCTGATCACCATTGGTAACAATTGTTGCTTTACCCAGCACACGTACCGGTGCATAGATAATCAGACTTGGATCCTCAAGCTTTGACTCATCAAATGCCTGTGTACGGATACCAGCACCTTCCTCAACAAAAACACGATTGCGGCTATTGCTGCTTCTGCCCATGATGAAATATCCAGTTACTGCCTTCTTTCCATCCTGTGACTTACCAATCACAATACCTCGTCCCGGATAGGCATTACCTTTCAGTTCTTTTTCCAAAGATATTCCTGGCATATCGTTCTCCTCCCTGACTGCTCTTATGTAATTATTTCTATTATATCAACAATATAGTATTATTGTACTATTTAGCTATTTAGATTGTCCTTTACTTCCGCAAGAAACTCCGTCCAAGCATCTTCATGCTCCACAAAATATTTGGGACAATTCTTGCCTGTGATGTCATAATGCCGAATCACGTCCTCACTGCTAAGGGAAAACTTTCGACAAAGAAATGCAGTAAGTTTTAGCAACGATTGATAAGTCGCATCATTAAACTTTCCTGTCTCATCTGGATGACAACATTCTATAGAAATGGTATCCGTATTCCTGTCATTTGATGCATAGGAAATCTCAGAGCTGGGAATACATTGAATAATCTCACCATCTAATCCTATCACAAAATGACTGCTGACCTTGGTCTGATGGGAATCCTTAAGATTCTCAAAATAATTTCGATTGTCCTGGGCTGTACTTCCCGGATTCGCTGTGTAATGAATCACAATCCCATTCACCTGTTTAAGGGCAATCCCCGGTCTGGAATACTCATTTACCGTAAGCAGCTGCACATCAATATCTGGCTCACCTTCCTGACTGATAGAAGAATCTTCCTCTGACTTCTGGTTCTTTTCTCTTCTCCACAAAAAGCCCAGAAGCAACACAAAGGCTACCGCAATAAGAGCGGCCGCCAGCAAATACCGTTTTGCCAGCTGCTTTTGTTTTTTATTAATTCGCCGCTTTTTATGCGACTTTTTATTCGCCATTATTACTCGTCTACACTATAGTTCGGTGCTTCCTTAGTAATATGGATATCATGAGGATGTGACTCCTTCAATGATGCTGCTGAAATCTTAACAAACTTACCTGTCTTGATCAGAGTAGGAATATCCTTTGCTCCGCAATATCCCATACCAGATCTGATACCACCGATCAACTGGAATACAGTATCCTCTACATGGCCTTTATAGGCAACACGTCCTTCTACTCCCTCTGGAACCAATTTCTTAGCTCCACTTTGGAAGTATCTGTCCTTGCTACCATTCTCCATAGCTGCGATAGATCCCATACCTCTGTACACTTTATATTTTCTTCCCTGGTAAAGTTCAAAGCTTCCTGGGCTTTCATCACATCCGGCAAAGATACTTCCCATCATACAAACATTGGCACCTGCTGCCAGAGCCTTTGTCATATCTCCGGAATACTTAATACCACCATCTGCGATAATGGGAATTCCGTATTTGGAGGAAGCTTCATATGCATTCATGATTGCTGTAATCTGCGGTACACCGATACCTGCAACCACACGGGTGGTACAGATAGATCCCGGTCCGATACCTACCTTAACAGCATCTACACCAGCTTTAATCAAATCCTCTGTGGCCTCTCCTGTTGCAACATTTCCTGCAATTACCTGCAGATCTGGATAATGACTCTTAATGGTATCTATAGTTTTGAAAATATTTGCAGAATGGCCATGGGCAGAATCAATTACAATTACGTCTACCTTTGCTTTCTCAAGCTCAGCTACACGCTCCAATACATTTGCTGTGATACCTACTGCAGCACCGCAAAGCAGACGACCCTGATCATCTTTTGCAGAGGAAGGATATTTGATCTGTTTTTCAATATCCTTAATAGTAATCAAACCTTTAAGATTGAAATCTTTGTCCACGATAGGCAATTTCTCTTTTCTCGCTTTCGCAAGAATCTGCTTTGCCTCATCTAATGTGATGCCTTCCGGAGCTGTAATCAGATTCTCGGAGGTCATAACATCACCGATTCTCTTAGTATAATCCGCTTCGAACTTAAGATCACGGTTAGTAATAATGCCTACAAGCTTTCTTCCCTCTGTAATCGGAACACCGGAAATACGGAACTTAGCCATAAGATTGTTGGCATCTTCCAGTGTATGATTTGCGGACAGATAAAATGGATCTGTGATAACTCCGTTCTCAGAACGTTTTACCTTATCAACTTCCTCAGCCTGCTGCTCAATGGTCATATTCTTGTGAATAATTCCAATACCACCCTGTCTTGCCATAGCAATCGCCATACGATGCTCTGTTACCGTATCCATACCTGCACTCATCATAGGAATGTTCAGGTGGATTTTTTTTGTTAACCAAGTAGAAAGATCAACCATATTTGGGGTGACTTCTGAATACTGTGGAACCAGCAGAACGTCATCAAAAGTAATTCCATCACCAATTACTGTTGCCATTACATATCCTCCGTTTCGAATCAAACATCATTTATGTGCCTTTAATTTGAAAGTGTAGCAAAAAAAAAAAGTTCTGTCAACCTAGAGAAGTTGACAGCAAAAAGGGACTGTAACTGTGTACAGTCCCTAAAATCTTATTGTTAGGAAATTACATCATTCCCATGCCACCCTGGCCGCCAGCTGGCATTGCAGGTGCATCTTCTTTAATAATAGATACAACAGACTCTGTCGTAAGAAGTGTAGAAGCAACACTTGTTGCATTCTGCAGAGCACTTCTTGTTACCTTAACCGGATCCAGAATACCTGCTTTTACCATATCTACATAAGTCTCATTGTAAGCATCAAATCCCATGCCTTTACCAGACTCTCTTACTTTGTTAATGATAACAGAACCTTCCAGGCCTGCATTTGCTGCAATATGGAAAAGAGGAGCCTCCAGAGCTTTCTGGATAATCTTAACACCTGTCTTCTCATCGCCTTCTACTTCTGCTGCAAGTTTTGCAACTTCTTCTGTTGCATGGATATAAGCAGATCCACCACCTGCGATAATTCCTTCTTCAACAGCAGCTTTAGTTGCGTTGAGAGCATCCTCCAGACGAAGTTTTGCTTCCTTCATCTCTGTCTCTGTAGCAGCACCTACACGGATTACTGCAACACCACCTGCCAGTTTTGCAAGTCTTTCCTGAAGTTTCTCTTTGTCAAAGGAAGAAGTAGTTGTCTCAATCTCACCTTTAATCTGAGCAACTCTTGCCTCGATAGCTGCCTTATCACCAGCACCGTCAACAATAATTGTGCTCTCTTTGCTTACTTTAACAGATTTCGCTTTTCCAAGGTCATTCAGAGTAACTTCTTTCAAATCCAGACCAATCTCATCAGAAATCACACGTCCGCCAGTCAGAATTGCGATATCCTGAAGCATTGCTTTTCTTCTATCGCCATAGCCCGGTGCCTTAACAGCAGCTACAGAGAAGGTTCCTCTCAATTTATTAACAATCAGAGTTGTTAAAGCCTCGCCCTCAATGTCCTCAGCAATAATCAGAAGTTTGGATCCTGATTTTACTACCTGCTCCAGAATTGGAAGAAGGTCCTGAATATTGGAAATTTTCTTATCAGTGATCAGAATAAGCGGATTATCAAGAACAGCTTCCATCTTATCCATATCTGTTGCCATATAAGCAGACAGATAACCTCTGTCAAACTGCATACCTTCTACCAGATCCAACTCTGTTTTCATTGTTTTGGATTCTTCTACAGTAATAACACCGTCTGCAGACACCTTTTCCATAGCGTCAGCAACCAGTTTACCAACCTCATCATCACCTGAAGAAACAGCGGCAACTCTCTCAATCTGCTCTTTTCCGTCTACCTTCTGGCTCATAGCTGCGATTACTTCTACTGCTTTATCTGTAGCCTTTTTCATACCTTTTCTAAGAACGATAGGATTTGCACCAGCTGCAAGGTTTTTCATTCCTTCATTAACCATTGCCTGAGCAAGTACAGTAGCTGTAGTTGTACCATCACCAGCAACATCATTTGTCTTAGAAGCTACTTCACGAATCAGCTGAGCTCCCATATTCTCAAAACCATCCTCAAGCTCGATCTCTTTTGCGATGGTAACACCGTCATTTGTGATAAGAGGTCCGCCATAGGATTTCTCCAATACAACATTTCTTCCCTTCGGTCCAAGGGTTACTCTTACTGTATTTGCCAGTTTATTTACTCCACTCTCCAGAGCGGCTCTTGCTTCTGCTCCATATTTAATATCTTTTGCCATAATAATAAATCCTCCTACTCAGATTATTTAACAACAGCAAGTACATCCTGCTGTTTAATGATGATTACTTCTTCACCGTCAATTTTTACTTCTGTTCCTGCATATTTAGAAAATACAACCTGGTCACCTACTGCCAGCTCCATTTTCACGTCCTCTGTACCAGGTCCTACTGCGATTACCTCAGCCATCTGGGGTTTCTCTTTTGCCTGTCCCGGAAGAACGATACCGGATGCAGTTGTCTCCTCAGCAACCAACTGTTTTAATACAACTCTGTCAGCCAATGGTACTAATTTCATTTATTTTGCCTCCTTTAGATTATCTTCTTTAACTTGTTAGCACTCACTCCATTCGAGTGCTACTCGATAGCTATAATATTAGTTATAAGCTCCTTTTTTCGCAACTTTGCAAAAAGCCCTATTTTTCCGTATTTTCTTGTATTTATTCTCAAATAAGACTATATCCTCTTTTTTTCTCCCTTTTTCCTTTTTCTCTATAATTCACTCTATTCAAATGGAATGAATAAAGGGCATCCTTTTAAAAAGAATACCCTCTTATCTCATCTTAGTTATCCAGACCTTTATCTTTTCTATTTTCTTTCATTTCATCCAGTTCATCAAAAATATAATCGTTAAGAACCTTAATATAGGTACCTTTCATGCCACTGGAACGGGATTCGATTACACCAGCACTTTCAAATTTACGAAGTGCATTAACAATGACCGATCTTGTAATACCAACCCTGTCTGCAATTTTACTTGCTACCAGAATGCCTTCTTTTCCGTCAAGCTCATCAAATATGTGCAGAATAGCCTCCATCTCGGAAAAAGACAATGTATTGAATGCGGACTTAACTACCTGAACTTTTCTGGCTTCCTCTGCATTTTCCTCATTCACAGAGCGCATCATCTCAAGTCCCACAACCGTTGTTCCATATTCACTAATGATAATATCTTCAATGTCATAGGGAGAATTGCTTCTGTAAGTAAAAACAGTTCCCAAACGCTCTCCTGCAATATCAATGGGATTAATAATCGCCTGGTATTTTTTTACTGCATCCCCAACAAAGCCAAGAGTTTCCAGGTTCACATTCTCCTTAGTGGAAAGAACACTTAAAAAGCGATCATTCAATAGAGGATCCACATATCCTCCAACATTATCATCGATCAGCTCTGTGATCTCATCAACTCCGGGACATAAGCTTACACCAAGCACTTTACCTTTTCTGCTGATTACCAAAATATTAGAATCAAGAGTCTCCATCATAATCTTACAAATATCATTAAAGACCACCTTGGTAGAATTATTATTGTGCAATAGCTTATTTATCTTTCGCGTCTTGTCTAACAGCTGTACACTCATTGCTTCTCCTTTCCTGCTTTCGCATATTTTCTCCTTCTTACACTTTATCACAGACTATTCTGAAAATCAAGAATATTCATTTATATTACTAACTTTTATTTCAATTTCTGAAAATTTTACCATAATGATGGCAATACAAAAAAAGCCTCTCGTCTTGTCAGACGAGAAAGCTTTTGTTTTTAATTATTGTAACTATTCGTATTATAACTATTCTTTATCCGGAATAGGCTTTATTTTTTCTACATAACCGCACTGTTCATCATGGCAAACCAAATTCTTACCTTTTTCCACCATATAGCCTCCACATTGAGGACAAGGTTTATTGCTTGGTTTTTGCCAGGTCATAAATTCGCAGTCTGGATTGTTCTCACATCCATAGTAGCGCCGTCCCTTCTTGGTTTTCTTAAGCACTACCTCTTTTCCACAAATAGGACAATTCACCCCGATCTTCTCATAATAGGGTTTTGTATTGCGACACTCCGGAAATCCAGGACAAGCGAGAAATCTTCCATGAGGACCATACTTGATCACCATGTTCTTTCCACATTCTTCGCAGATCACATCGGTCACTTCATCCTGAATCTTATACTCAGGAAGCTTCTCTTCCGCTTCATCAACTGCCTTCTTCAAGTCAGGATAGAAATTACGAACAATAGTTTTCCATTTAATCTCGCCTCTCTCTACGCTATCTAACAAAGTTTCCATATTTGCAGTAAAATTCACGTCAACGATGGTGGAAAAGGCTTCCTTCATCATATTATTGACAACTTCACCGAGCTCGGTCATGTAAAGATTTTTATTCTCCTTGACTACATAACGACGCGCCATAAGCGTGGTAATCGTTGGTGCATAAGTACTGGGACGACCAATACCCAATTCCTCCATAACCTTAACCAAAGACGCTTCTGTATAATGAGCCGGCGGCTGCGTAAAATGCTGTTGCCCATCAAAGCCATCAAAGATCAATTGAGACTCCTTCGTAATCTTGCGCACTAAGGCCTTATTCTCTTCCTTTTCATCATCACCTGATGCATAGACGGATTTAAAACCGTCAAAGGAGATTCTGGATGCAGCTACGGAAAATGTATAACTACCTCCCGCAATCTTCACTGATACCGTTTCATAAACTGCCGGAGTCATTTGACTTGCTGCAAAACGCTGCCAGATCAATTGATATAATCGAAACTGATCCCTAGACAAGGATTCTTTAATCATAGCCGGCAATCTACGAATGTCTGTTGGACGAATCGCTTCATGGGCATCCTGCACATTACTGCTATTAGCCGCCTTACTGCTGGGCTGTTCTGCACTGTATTTCTCACCATACTGTTCTATAATATACTCACGAGCCGCTTCTTTCGCCTCCTGAGAAATTCTTGTAGAGTCTGTACGAAGATAGGTAATAATACCAACGGTACCATTTCCCTTAAGGTCAACACCTTCATAGAGCTGCTGTGCCAGGCGCATGGTTTTCTGAGTTGAGAAATTAAGTACCTTTGCAGCTTCCTGCTGAAGGGTGGAAGTAGTGAAGGGCAAGGGCTGTTTTCGAACCCTCTCTCCGGTTTTCACATCAGCAATCTGATAGGAAACCCCTTTCAAATCTTCCTTTATTTTCTCAATCTCTTCTGCATTGGCAGGAATAATCTTTTTTCCGTCCTTCATAACCAGCTTGGCCATTAAAGGTTTTTTTGCACCATCTACATAAAATCCCGCATCCAGGGTCCAATATTCTTTAGGAACAAATGCGTTGATCTCATCCTCCCTGTCTCCAATGATGCGAAGGGTAACAGACTGTACACGTCCCGCACTAAGACCTCTCTTGATCTTAGCCCAAAGAATGGGACTAATGGTATAACCTACCATACGATCAAGAACCCTTCGTGCCTGCTGGGCATCCACCAGATCCATATCAATATCCCTTGCATTTTTCAAGGAAGCTTTTACCGCTGTCTTGGTAATCTCATTGAAGGTAATTCTGCGCATCTTTTTTTCATCAAGTTTTAACGACTTTGATAAATGCCAGGAAATGGCCTCTCCCTCTCGGTCCGGGTCAGTCGCGAGAAATACTTTATCTGCTTTTTTTGCTATCTTTCTCAATCCGGCCAAAAGCTCTCCTTTACCCCGGATTGTTATATATTTCGGTTCAAAATCATTCTCCAGATCGATACCGAGCTGGCTTTTGGGCATGTCTCTCACATGGCCATTGGATGCTGCCACCTCATAATTACTTCCGAGAAATTTTTTTACTGTTTTTACTTTTGCCGGTGATTCCACGATCACTAAATATTTAGCCATTACAGCCCCCTATTTCTTAATTCCGTCAACAAAACATGTGAAAGCATCTAAAAAAATTTCATAAAATGCCAAAATGTTTCTATCGGATTGTAAATCTTACCCAATATACAACAATTTTCTCTGGCTTTCAAGTCCTTTTTCTTATTTCACAGATTCTACACCTACAAAACAGCTGCTTGCGGAAGCAGAAAAAATGCGAATTTTCCCTTCCTTTTGCATATTTACATCATCGGAAAATCATTTTATAGATTCCTGAAATTTTACCATATTTTTATATATGTCCCCCGAAATATTTCCCGTATTCGCCCTTCCAGCTGAAGATATAATAAGGCCTGCAATAAGCGATCACTAGAAAAATCTAATTTTTTTTGTAATACTTCAAAAGCCATTGGCCGCTCATCTAACAAATCATAAATTTTTGTCAAATCCTCATCTTCGAATGAAATGTCTGGAAGAAGATGATCCGGTCGATACCAGGAAATGCCAAGCTCCCGAATCAGCATCTCCGGACTTAAAGCCAGGCCTGCCCCCATGGATATTAAATGGTTGCATCCTTCACTCAAGGCATCTGAGGTGCGCCCTGGTACAGCATAGACGTCCCGCCCCTGCTCCAAGGCAAAATCAGCGGTAATTAAAGAACCACTTTTTCTCTTCGCCTCAATTACCAACACACAATCCGCAAAAGCGCTTATGATTCGATTCCTTCTGGGGAAATTGTAGCCAACTGGAGGTGTTCCATCTGGAAACTCTGAGATAATTCCTCCTGTTTTGGGAATTTCCCGATAGATTTTCTGACTGGAGGCAGGGTAACAGATATCCACACCACAACCCAAAATCGCATAGGTTTTCCCACCTGCGTCCATTGCCCCCTGATGGGCACAGCTATCAATTCCTCTTGCCATGCCACTGACAACAGAAAAGCCAGCCTTTGCCAGAGCATTTCCATATTCATAAGCCAATCGTTTTCCATAAGGGCTACATTGTCTGGCTCCCACAATGGCTATGGTTGATTCTGAATTCCCAGGGATACTGCCTTTAAAACGTAAATATTCCGGCATTCCTTTCAGCACGGACAAGCGAATGGGCCATTGGGATGAACCCTTATTAATCTGATATATTTTTTCTTCTATCATCTTTTTTGTATACTTTCTTACTCCTTGTGCTGGTAGAAGAGTTTGAAACAAACTGCTCTACTATCCTATCTTCTCACGCTTTCCATGCATCCTTGTCAATTCCTCGAAAGAAAATCGCCTCAGTAACATGTTTTTCGCAGATTCTTCCTCCTCCATCTAAATCCGCCAGTGTTCTGGCAACTTTTACGATATTATGCATCGAACGCACACTAAGATGCATGGTGCGAAATGCTTTTTCTAAAAGCTTTTCTCCGCTTTTTTCCATAGCACAATATCGATCCAAATCTTCCATTTTCATCTGGGAATTAAAACTAATTTCCATTTTTTTGAAACGCTCTTCCTGAATTTCTCTGGCAATTTCTACTTGAACACGCATCTCTTTACTGCCCATCGTCCCTTCTCTTGAGCGCAATTCCTCATAAGATACCGGAGCAATTTCTACGCAAAGATCAATTCTTTCCAGAATGGGCTGGCTGATTTTCCTGCGATATCTGTCAATCTGCGCTTGCGTACAGCTGCAACGATTCATATCTGGATATCCACCACACGGACAAGAATTCATAGCAGCCACAAACAAAAAATCTGCTGGAAATTCATATTCTCCATTTAGTCGAGAAATAATTACGCTCTTATCCTGAAGGGGTTGTCTGAGAAGTTCCACCGTTTTCCGTGGCATTTCCGCAATTTCATCCAAAAATAAGACACCTCTATGAGCCAAAGTAACCTCACCTGGTTTTCCAATCCGTCCTCCTCCCACCAAAGCCGGTGAGGTAATCGTATAATGGGGCGCCCGAAAGGGTCTTTTCCTGGAACCCACTCGGTCTTCCGTCAAAATCCCTGCCACACTTTCAATTTTCAAAACCTCCAACCACTCCTCCTCTGTCAAAGGAGGCAATATTCCTGGAATTCTTTTGGCAATCATTGTTTTTCCACTCCCTGGAGCCCCCACCAACATCAGATTATGAAAACCTGCAGCTGCAATTACTGCTGCCCTTTTTGCTGCATTTTGGCCACAAATATCAGAAAAGTCTTCTATTCTTTCTATATAATTCCTATGATCTCTCTGCTGATTTTCTTCTTTCTCCTCAGGAATCAAACCATAAGAACAAAAATCCATTACTTCCTTTAAATTATGAACTCCGATAATTGTCATATCTTCCGTCAGACTTGCCTCACTCCGATTATCTGCCGGCACAATGCAACAATGACAGCCTTCCGCCGCAGCCATAAGAACCATAGGAAGAACACCATTGACTTTACGAACACTTCCATCTAAACCTAATTCTCCCACCACCAGGGTATGTTCTAGGGAATCCGGAGGAATTCGCCCCATAGCAAGTAGCAAAGCAGCAGCTACCGGTAAGTCAAATCCTGAACCTTCCTTTCTAAGATTGGCCGGTGCCAGATTAACCGTCACTCTTTTGGGTGGAATGGTCATACCCTCATTGCGAAGGGCGGTTCGCACCCGTTCTAAAGCCTCCTTCACCTGTACAGATGGATATCCCACCATAGAAAGACAGGGAAATCCATTGCTAATGTCCGTTTCAACCCTCACCTTCTCAGCCACTACTCCCGCCAGAGCTGCTGATAGTACACAGCTAAACATAGCATCCACCTTTCTGCTTTCCCCAAACACAAAAAGTGATAATTAGAGCAAAATCCTGTAGCGACTGCTTTCTAAATTAAGGAAAGCCTATATGATATTATTTTATAAGTTTTCTTGGAATCATGTGCGAACTGCACTAAGACTAGATATCTCTATATAAACAAGATTTATGTAACTGCCTAAATGATAGCATGGAATTTTTTTTCACGCAAGCAGAATCTATTTAAGTAGCTATGAAATAGGAAATGTGGACAGACAAAATACAAAGTATTCCTGTCTCTATGCAAAGAACCCCTATTACCCAAAAGCAATAGGGATTCTCTTTACTTTACTCTGCTCTTCTAAGAATATCATATTTCTCGGGGAGAGCTGACAGCTTTATCCACAAACTCTGTTGGGGATGAGGCGCACTTTCCACAGAATTCCCCTGGTCATCCTTAATTTCCAGAACCTTTGCCAGAGTATTTTCTCCATTAGGCCTCATAATCTCGATTTCTTCACCGACACTAAATTTATTTCTCTGATGAATATGGCAAATTTCCTCCGCAAGTTCTTCTACAAATCCCAAATAGGTATATTCCCGAATATAGGTATTGCTGTCATAAATCTGCGCATCTGTCCCAGGTTTTCCATAGAAAAATCCCGTTGTAAACTGGCGATAGGTGCAGCTGGCAATCTGTTTTTTATACCATTCCATATTCTTCTTATAGAGCTCTGGATCCTCAAAATAATCGTCAATCGCTTTCCGATAGGTTCTGGCCACCGTCGCTACATAAAGAGCAGTTTTCATACGGCCTTCAATCTTATAGCTATCAATTCCTGCTTCAACCAGATCAGGAATATGTTCAATCATACATAAGTCCTTAGAATTAAAAATGTAGGTTCCTCTTTCATTTTCAAACACCGGCAAATATTCTCCCGGACGAGACTCTTCCATTAAATAATATTTCCAACGACAGGGATGAGTACAGGCACCTCTATTGGCATCCCTTCCTACCAGGAAATTACTTAACAAACATCTTCCGGAATAGGAAATGCACATCGCTCCGTGAACAAATGTTTCGATTTCCATATCCTCAGGAATATGACTTCTGATTTCTTTAATTTCCTCCAGAGACAGCTCTCTAGCACTTACCACTCTTTTCGCACCCAGCTTATGCCAGAAAAGATAGGTACCGTAATTGGTATTATTAGCCTGCGTACTTACATGACGCTCAATTTCCGGGCATATCTCTCCTGCCAGGGTAAAAACTGCTGGATCAGCAATAATCAAGGCATCCGGACCGATTTTCTTCAACTCTCTGAAATATTCTGCGACCCCATCCAAATCATAATTGTGAGCCAAAATATTGGCTGTGACATGCACACGCACACCATGTTCATGAGCAAAACGAATTCCCTCTGCCATCTCTTCCATAGAGAAATTTTTCGCCTTTGCTCGAAGTCCAAAAGCTTCCCCACCAATATATACCGCATCTGCACCAAAGATAACTGCTTCTTTTAACACTTCAAGGCTATTTGCCGGGACAAGCAATTCCGGTTTTTTCATATAGTAACACACCTCTTTTTTCTTTTTTTGTAGCACAATTACTGCAATTTCACTCCATCTTCTTTACATACCGTCAGGGCAACGCCATCCCCTAAGGGCAAAATACTGGTCTCAAGTCCTTCCGTATGTTTTAGTGTATAAAGATAGGCACGCATTCGCTTATGTATGGTACGATTTCTTCGCTCCACTGCGAATCGGGATTCGATAACATCTCCATCCTGCAATACATTATCTGATATCATCACGGAATCTTTTCCCATAAGCTTCAATACTTTAGGTAAAAAATTTAAATATTGCCCTTTTGCAGCATCCATAAAAACCAAATCATAAGGTCCTTCTAATCCATCAAGAACTTCTGCTGCATCTCCTTCAATTAAAGTAATCTGCTCTTCCCTGCCCGCTTTTTTTATATTTTCTTTAGCAATGGGAATTCGTTTTTCATAATTCTCGATGGTAGTAATGTGGCAAAATTCGGGATTATATTCGCACATAAATAAAGCAGAGAATCCTATGGCTGTTCCTATTTCAAGGATACGCTTCGGTCGCTGCATCATCAGCCATACCTTCAGAAAACTCTGCATTTCCCGCCGGATTACCGGCACATATGTCTCTCTTGCTTCTTTATCTAAATTCTCCAGAAAGGGGGTGTGCCCCCGATCCAGAGAATTGATATATGTAGTCATTCGTTCATCAACGATCACTGTTCTTCCTCCTGGCTTGACAAGGTTCGTAAAATCTCACCAACCGTCTGTCCTGTGCTCAGTGTATAAGTACCAGCCTTAATCTGTCCATGATAATCTGAAAAACGTTCCTGAACCCAGAAGACCAAAGGCTTCTTTATCAGGCCATCTTTTGCCAAAAGCTTGCCCACCTGATAGACTGACATACCTTCCTCGATCACCACTTCTACATCTACTGCTTCCTGCTGATCCACCATAGCTTCCTGATCGAATACATCATAGGCAAATCCATAGGACAAGCGACCTGCTATAACAATCACCAGAATCACCAGAAAGCAAATTAATCTTCTTCTGTTTTTCTTGTCCATTTTTCCGGTGAAAATATTTTTCCATTTAGTGATCTTATTTTTTCCCATCCGGAAGTAACCTCTTTCCCTTAGTATTCACAAGCTTCACAGCAAACATTTCCCACATTTACTATCTTGGAATTTGAATATCTATTGCTTTATTGATGCTATCCTCCGCATTTTTTATGATTCTGCACAATGCAATCTCTGCCTCAAGGAATTGGTTTACCTCAGGAATTTTTCTCAGTTCCTGATTCTCCTGTTCAATTCGATCGGTTTCTTCGAAAATATTAGAAGCATCCCCCTCCGTGTACATACGGAAGGTAGATATCCTAAAATCATCAATTCTTTTTTTCACCTCAGGCTGCATTGTAATCTTTCTCAGAGAATCTCTATAGCTTAGGTAACTATCGCTTTGCTTAATTGCTGCGATAAGTTCCTCTGTTTTCCTCTCAATCAGATTCTCCATGATTATGCCTCCATAATAATGGGAAGAATCATAGGACGTCTCTTCGTTCTCTTCCATACAAATTCGCCTAAAGAATCCTTAATAGCAGATTTTAACTTACCCCAATCTGATATATTTTTACTGATGCAGACATCCAAAGCGTCCTCTACCGTAATCCTTGCATCAGCCATCAAATCCTCTGATTCTCTTACATAGACAAATCCTCTAGAAACAATATCCGGTCCTGATAAGAGCTGATTGCTGAACTTCTCCAAAGTAAGAACAACAACGATAATTCCGTCCTCCGCCAAATGCTGACGATCTCGAAGCACGATATTACCTACATCGCCTACACCAAGTCCATCTACCAGAATGCTTCCGGTATGTACTTTACCTATAACAGCAGCTTTTTCCTGATTCAGTTCCAGTACATCACCACTGGAGAGTATAAAAATATTTTCCTTATCATAGCCTAAAGAAGCAGCAATTCCTGCCTGTGCTTTCAAATGACGATACTCACCATGTACCGGAATTGCATACTTAGGCTTCACCAGGGAGTAGATCAGCTTAATCTCTTCCTGACAAGCATGTCCTGAAACATGAGTATCCTGGAAAATAACATCCGCACCCTTTGCAGAGAGCTCGTTGATCACCTTAGATACTGCTTTTTCATTGCCCGGAATTGGGTTAGAACTGAAAATAATCGTATCATTAGGCTTAATGGTAACTTTTCTATGAATATCTGCCGCCATTCTTGAAAGGGCCGCCATGGACTCTCCCTGACTTCCTGTGGTAATTAAAACCAACTGCTCATCTGTATAATTCTTCATCTCATCAATGGAGATTAAGGTATGTTCAGGAACATCAAGATAACCAATCTCGGAAGCTGTGGTGATAACATTCACCATACTTCTGCCCTCTAATACCACTTTTCTTCCATATTTGTGGGCCGTTACAATAATCTGCTGTACACGATCCACATTGGATGCAAAGGTTGCAATAATAATTCTGGTATTCTTATGCTCTGCAAAAATATGATCGATAGTTTTTGCTACCGTTTTCTCAGAATTTGTATAACCCTTTCGTTCCGCGTTGGTACTATCGCACATCAGGGCCAACACACCCTTCTTCCCAATCTCGGCAAAACGCTGCAAATCGATAGCATCTCCAAAAAGTGGGGTATAGTCCACCTTAAAATCACCCGTATGAACAACCGTTCCTGCCGGACAGGAAATTGCCAAAGCAGATGCATCCGCAATACTATGATTTGTTTTGATAAATTCAATTCGGAAACAGCCCAGATTAATGGACTGTCCATGTACAACTGTTTTTCTTCTGGTATTTCTTAAAAGATTATGCTCTTTAAGCTTGTTTTCAATCAGTGCCTGCGTCAGCTTTGTCGTATAGATAGGAGCTGTGATTTCCTTAAGTACATAAGGTAAAGCTCCGATATGATCCTCATGACCATGGGTAATGATAAAACCTTTTACCTTTTCTTTATTCTCTATCAAATAGGTAATATCCGGAATAACAAGATCAATTCCCAGCATATCGTCTTCCGGGAAAGAAAGACCGCAGTCCACAACAATAATACTGTCTTCACATTCAAAGGCAGTAATGTTCATTCCAATCTGCTCAAGACCTCCCAAAGGGATAATCTTAAGCTTCGCATTATTATCTTTTCTCTTCACAAGTTCCTCCTGTGTTTTCTCATGCACGAATACAGCAAAAGCTATGACTGCTTCTCCTGCATACTTTGGCATTAAGACAGGTCCTGATCTATCTCAAAATCTATATCTTCCATCATAGATTCAAATAATCTGGAAACTGCCTCAAACTCAATATCGTCCTCAACCATCTCATAACAGGCGAGTGCATCGGTATCTTCTGATAAATCTTTAAGGATATAGGCGTTGGCCTCATCCCCAAGTGCATCAGTGACAAGAAGATACACATGTCCATTCATCCTAGTCTGCTCCTCAAGATAAAATTCTGTGATACTTCCGTCATCTTCTGTAAATTTAATTTTTTCAAGCATTATAAATCACGATTCCCTTCCGAACTGCCAAGCATATCCAAATAATTCTGCAAAATCAAAACAGCAGCTAATTGGTCGATCTTCTCCTTGCGATTCTCTCTTCTCACGCCACCTTCCATCAGAACCCGTTCTGCCTGCATGGTGGTAAGTCGTTCATCCCACATGACAATATCCAGACCTGTTCTTTTACTCAAAGTCTCTTTAAACTCAAGCGTCCGCTCAGCCCTGTCTCCAACAGAATTATTCAGGTTCTTGGGAAAGCCAAGAACAATTCGCTCCACCTGGTATTCCTGAACAAGCTCATCAATCCTTGCAAAAGTACGTCTCAGCTTATTCTCCGACTTTCTCCAGATTGTCTCAATCCCCTGAGCGGTTAGGCCCAGAGGATCACTAATAGCTACTCCTATCGTCTTGGAACCATAATCTAATCCCATGATCCGCATATTACTCACGATTCCAGGATTTGTTCTCAATATAGGCCTTAAGCAACTCTTCTACAAGCTCATCACGCTCTACCTTCATGATCACACTCCTGGCTCCCTTATAACTGGTAATGTAAGTCGGATCGCCGGACATGATATAACCAACGATCTGGTTGACAGGGTTATATCCTTTCTCAGCCATCGCGTTATACACCAGATCAAGCACATCCTTTACCTGAATCTCCGGCTCATTCTTCACTTTAAAATACTGTGTATTACTGATTGTTGCCATTTCATCACGTCCTTAAATAATAATATCTACTATATTCTAATATATTCTGTCTGAAAATTCAACCTTTTTTGCCAACAAGTGGTCGTCCGCCGTGATTTCCACAGGAATTACAGAAACCGTCATATTCGCTTTCCATTCATCCCCAGGTAAAAGAATTCTTATATATTCTGGTGTATATCCCGTCCAGAAAATCTCTCCTTTTTCATTGCGTATCTCTTCTTCCAAGAGAACCTTTACTTCCTGGCCTATAAAGCTTTGCATATAGGCTTGCTTCTTCTTTTCCCCCATAGCAATCATAACAGCACTTCGTTTTGCCTTGAGAGAATCATCCACCTGGTCTGGCATAACTGCTGCTCTTGTCCCTTTTCTACGGGAATATTTAAAAATATGGGTCTCATAAAAGGATATACTTTCTACAAAGCTTCTGGATTCTTCGAAGTCCTCTTCCGTCTCCCCTGGAAATCCTGTAATCACATCTGTGGTTAAAGCTGGATTTTGGAAATACTTCCTTAAAATATCGCATTTTTCTTTATATTCTTTTGCCGTATACTTTCTATTCATTCTCTTTAAGGTACTTTCACATCCGCTTTGCAAAGAAAGATGAAAATGCGGACAAAGCTTTGGCAAGGCAGCAAGCTCTGACGCAAATTCTTCTGTTATAATTCCTGGCTCCAGTGATCCAAGACGAATTCTCTGAATTCCCTCCACTTGATGAAGTTTTTTTATCAGGCTGAGAAGATTTTCTTCTTCTAAATCCACCCCATAAGAGCTCAAATGAATTCCTGTAAGTACAAGCTCATGACAGCCGGCAGCTGCAAGGCGCTTTACCTCTTCCAGCACATCCTGGGGAAGGCGGCTTCTCACTCGGCCTCTGGCAAAAGGAATAATGCAATAAGAACAGAACTGGTTGCAACCGTCCTGCACTTTAATATAAGCCCGGGTATGTTCCGTCATTCTGGATACCGTTATATTTTCATATTCATGGGTATGATTGATGTCAATCACATTACTGCTAATGCCTTCCTCCTTCTGGAATCCAGAAAGAATCTTCAAAAGATCTTTTTTTCTATTATTGCCAATAATAATATCAATGGCCTCATCTTTTTTCAGATTTTCGCTATCCGCCTGAGCATAACATCCTGCTGCAATAACCAAAGAAGACGGATTCATTTTCTTTGCCTTATGCAACATTTGACGGGATTTTCTGTCAGCAATGTTTGTTACGGTACATGTATTGATAATGTACACATCAGCCCCGGGAGCAAATTCAACAATCTCATAACCATTTTCTTCCAGCATCTGATGCATCGCTTCTGTTTCATAGGCATTTACCTTGCATCCTAAATTATGAAGTGCAACTTTCATAAAAAATTATTCTCCTTCTGTCTTGATTCAGTAATCTTTCCATCTGCCTTTTTCTTGACTTTCCAAACTTTTGCTTGTAATATAGAAGCAATTAAATCAGAAAGGAGCCATACAATGCCATGAAAAAGGTAGAAATTTCTCTCAATTCTATTGAAAAGGTCAAATCATTTGTACAGACCATCAGTCTTTATGATTTTGATTTCGATCTCATCTCAGGAAGATATGTCATCGATGCAAAATCCATCATGGGCATCTTCAGTCTTGATCTTGCAAAACCGATCGAACTGAGCATCCACAGCGATGGAGAAAAACTTGATGAAGTTCTCACAAAGCTTGAGCCCTATATTATCACAAAATAATGATATGAACGGTTTCTGCCGGTGCCGCTCCTGGGTATAATGTAATGAATACCGACAGTTGAAAATGTCGGCCATGCAATCGCATGGCCTGTTTTTTTGCTTTATTTTACTGTGATTACTTCTACTGTCTCTATCGCCTGACGATATAACTCATCAATTTTTTCATTTAACTTTGTCTCAGATTTTCTGATGACCTGAGCATCTGGTCTCGTTACCGGATGTTTGGCTACAAAAATCGTGCAGCAATCTTCGAAGGGCTGTATAGAAGTTTCGAAAGTTCCAATCTTCTGTGATACTTCCACAATCTCCTGCTTATCAAAACCAATTACCGGACGGAAGACCGGCATAGTACAAACTTCATTGGTTGCTACCAAACTTTGAATGGTCTGACTGGCTACCTGGCCAATACTCTCACCGGTAATCAAGCCAAGGCATTTATTTTTCTTTCCAATGTCCTCAGCAATTCTCATCATATAACGACGCATAATGATGGTAAGTTCTTCATGAGGGCACTGGTCATAAATATAGAGCTGAATATCTGTAAAATTAACAATATGCAACCGAATAGGACCGCTGTATCTAGCCACCAGTCTTGCCAAATCCACTACCTTTTGTTTTGCTCGCTCACTGGTATAAGGTGGTGCATGGAAATATACAGCCTCTATCTCTACTCCTCTTTTGGCAATCATATATCCTGCCACCGGGCTGTCAATACCGCCGGAAAGAAGCAGCATGGCCTTTCCATTGGTTCCAATAGGCATTCCACCAGCTCCGGAAATTGTCTTAGAATAAATATAAATCTTGGTACGAATCTCCACATGCAAAGAAATATCGGGATCATGAACATCAACAGAAAGGTCATCTCGGTCTTCTAAGATACGTCCGCCCAATTCCGCTGCGCACTCCATAGAATTGATGGGATAGCTTTTCTTCGCACGTCGAACAAAAACCTTAAAGC
>CAVBGA010000061.1:0-9454 GCA_963594675.1 Lachnospiraceae bacterium | reverse complement strand
GTAATACCAAATGATGCTGTCATAGGCTGCAGCAAAGGCCGAATTTTATCGGAAGGTTTCAAATGGCCTCCGTAAAATCCACCCTCACAATATCCCAGAGGATTGGTAGAAGCTCTCATTTCTCCTAAATAATCATAGGTTCTCTTATGCAGATCTCGAATCATCTCCAAATAGAAATCCAACACTTCATAAAAATCTGTATTCTCTGCTCTGGACTTCGCAAGAATCATGGGAAGATGCAAGCTCACTGCACCAATATTAAAACGGCCTACAAATACTGGTTTGTCCTCAGCGTCTGCCGGCTTCATACCGCCCCGCTCATACCAAGGACTAAGGAAAGCACGACAGCCCATGGGACTGATAACTCTTCCATACTGCTTGTACATACTGGAAATATAACCCTTTCCCGTCATGGACAGCCAATCCGGATACATGGTTTTCGCCGAACACTCTACACCAGCCTCAAAAACATCCTCACAGCTACCGCCTGGTCCATGGAGATTTTTATCATACAAAAATACGATTTTTGGGAAAAGTACAGGTTTTTTATGGCTTTTTTTACCCTGTCCTTCACTATGCACTTTTAAAAGGGATTTGGTAATCAACTTTTCAAAGTGGCCCGTTCCCAGACCCAGGGTTACCGTAACAAAAGGATAATCTCCCCTGGATGAGCCTACCGTATTCAACTTATACTCAATTCCCTGCCAACCTTGATCACATTCTCTTTGCACTTTATCACAAGCGTACTGACGAGCTCTTTCCTCACATCCGGTCCAACTCTTTTCCATATATTTCAGGAACTCATCATGATATCGGTCATAGCTTTTTTTCGCATAAGGGGCAAGAATCTTATCCACCTCAGGAACGGTAAATCCGCCATACTGCTGAGCAGCCGTAGAAAGAATAATATCCCCCATAACATCAAAAGCGGTATCCAAAGTCTTTGGCTCGTTGTACCATACATTTCCCATCTCAAATCCATCTTTAAGAACAGCTCCCACATCAAAGAGGCAGCAATTCATGGTATCCAGTCTTGCTGACTGATCATGAATATAGATGTAACCATCCTTACAGGCTTGCAGCTCATTTCGATTCATGAAAAATTTACGGTAGAGGTTCTTATTTAGTTCGTTGAAGATTAAGCTTCTTTTAGTCGCTACCAAAGCACTGTCTGTATTGGCATTACTCTTGTCTCCAATATAGCGAATGGACTGACTTTTCGTATAGACATCATCCATCATGTGAATGAAATCAATCTTATAATTTCGATAGTCACGATAACTCTTCGCTACCGCCGGATTCACATCCTCCAAAGCCCCCTCCACAATATTATGCATATCCTGAATGGGAATTTCCTGCTTGCCCAAACGATGGGCCCTTTCCGTAGCATATTTGCAAATAAATTCAATCTCTTCCTCGGTAAAGGTATATAAAATTCTTCCGGCAGATTTATTTACCGCCCTTACGATCTTATCCGCATTGAAGGGTTCTCTCGTGCCGTCTTTTTTTATAATATATATGACACCTTCTTTTAATTTAGAAGCCATATCTTGTGCCCCCTATCTATTTTAAAAACTATATGTTGTTTTTGCGCAGTACAAACAGTATACCACCAGAGGGAAGAAAAGAAAAGACTGTTTTTCTTCAGATAAGGGAAAATCCCCGATCTTAACGATCGAGGATTTCCTTTAGCAATTTATTTACCACTCCGGGATCCGCTTTTCCCTGCGTTGCTTTCATAGTCTGGCCTACCAAAAATCCCATAGCCTTCTTTTTACCGCTCTTATAATCCTCCACGGATTTTGGATTATCTGCCACGATTTGCTCAATAGTGCCCTTCAGTTCGCCTTCATCATTGACACTCTTAAGTCCATTTTCTTCCACATATTTCTCAGGATCTATGTCCTCTTCGAACATCTTTTCAAAAACTTCTTTTGCTATCTGATTGTTAATGTCTCCTGCATCTGCAAGATTAATCAGTGCTGCAAAATGTTCTGGTGAAAATCCAATATCTCCTGCATCCATGTTCTTTTCTTTCAGGAGTCGCAAGGTCTCTGTCATCAACCAGTTAGAAACCTTCTTGGGCTTACCACAGATAGCTGTAGTCTTCTCAAAAAGATCTGCCAGGCGCTTACTTTCCGTGATGATTCCTGCATCATAAGCGGGAAGTTGGTATTCCTCTATATAACGGGCTTTTTTCTCAGGTCGCATCTCTGGTTTTTCTGATTGAATACGGGCAATCCACTCATCGCTAATCACCACTGGAACCAAATCTGGATCTGGGAAATAACGATAGTCCTGTGCATCCTCCTTAGAGCGCATAGCATAAGAATATCCCTTGACATCATCCCAACGTCTGGTCTCCTGGACAACCGCTTCACCAGACTCAATCAAATCGATCTGTCTTGCCTTCTCCCCTTCAATCGCTCTTGCAATAGCGCTAAAGGAATTCAAGTTCTTCATCTCAGTTCTGGTGCCAAACTTTTCTGCTCCAACTTCACGAACTGAAATATTAACATCAGCACGCATGGAGCCTTCCTGCAATTTACAATCTGATGCACCGAGATATTGAATCATCATACGAAGCTCTTCCAAGTAGGCAATAACCTCCTCAGCACTTCGCATATCCGGCTCAGACACGATTTCAATCAAGGGTACACCACTTCGATTGTAGTCCACTAAAGAGCAGTCCCCCCACTCATCATGGATTAGCTTACCAGCATCCTCTTCCATGTGAATCTCATGAATGCCTATCTTTTTCTTGCCATTTTCCGTCTCGATTTCTACCCATCCATCATGGCAAATAGGAAGATAGAGCTGAGAAATCTGATAGTTCTGGGGATTATCTGGGTAAAAATAATTTTTTCTATCAAATTTGCAATATTGATTAATCTGGCAATTAGCCGCCAGACCTACTGCTAAAGCATATTCAACTACCTGCTTATTAAGAACAGGAAGGGATCCTGGCATACCAGTGCACACCGGACAGGTATGGGTATTAGGTGCTCCTCCGAACTGGGTGGAGCAAGAACAAAAAATTTTTGTCTTGGTTGCCAGCTCTACATGTACTTCAAGTCCAATCACGGTTTCATACTGACGCATTATTTTGCTCCTTTCATATCCGGCAGGGGAAATTCTCTTGTGCTCTCAAAAGCATAGGCCGCACGAATCATTTTTTTCTCCTGATAACAATCTGCAATAAACTGTACACCTACCGGCAATCCATTTCGATCCAGTCCACCGGGAACCGTCATACCGGGAAGTCCTGCAAGATTTACGGAAATCGTATAAATATCACCCAGATACATCTTCAAAGGATCGCTGAGAGAAGTACCAATCTTAGGCGCTGTCGTAGGTGCCGCCGGTCCAAGGATTACATCATAGGAAGCAAAAGCACGGTCAAAGGCCTGACGAATCAGCGCCTTGGTGCGAAGAGCTTTCAGATAATAGGCATCATAATAGCCGGAACTAAGCACAAAGCTTCCCAGCATGATACGTCTCTTAACTTCCTCGCCAAAGCCTTGGGAACGAGTCTTCTTATACATATCATGAAGGCCGTCACAATCCTTTGCACGGAATCCATATTTCACACCATCAAAACGAGACAGATTGGAGCTGGCCTCTGCAGAAGCGATTACATAGTAGGCAGGAATGGCATATTCTACCAGGCTCAAATCAAACTCTTCCACAATGGCACCCTTATTGCGAAGTTCCTCTGCAGCATCAAGGATCACCTTGCGTACATCCTCATCCAGACCCTCACCTAGATAATCTCTGGGAATACCAATTTTCATTCCCTTTACATCATCTACCAGGCCTTCTGCAAAGCTGCCATCATTTCTTTTAATAGATGTGGAATCCTTGCGATCATAGGAGGTAATAGCATCCAGAATGGTAACACAATCGGTAACATCCTTAGCAATAGGACCTATCTGATCCAAGGAAGAACCATAAGCAATCAAGCCATAACGGGACACTGTACCATAAGTGGGCTTAATTCCTGTAACACCACAATAGGAACTAGGCTGTCGAATTGATCCACCGGTATCACTTCCCAGAGCATAAAAGCACTCTCCTGCAGCCACTGCAGAACAGGAACCACCAGAAGATCCTCCTGGTACATGATCAGGATTCCAAGGATTTCTGGTAATTCCATAAGCAGAAGTCTCTGTAGTACTTCCCATGGCAAACTCATCCATATTGGTTTTTCCTACCATTACCATTCCAGCTTTTTCCAAATTTAGCACAGCTTCCGCTGAAAATGTAGGAACAAAATTCTCAAGAATTTTAGAACTGCAGGTGGTGGTTACACCTTTCGTACACATATTATCTTTAATGGCTGCCGGAACGCCCGCCAAAGGGCCTGTCAAACTTCCTTCATCAATCTTTTTTTGAACCTCCGCTGCCTGTGCTAAAGCCCTGTCCCGATTCACACACACATAGGAATGAATCTCCTCTTCCACCTCATCAATTCTACGAAAAGATTCATTAAGAGCTTCCACTGCTGAGATTTCCCTGTCTTTAATCTTTTTACCCAGCTGAGTTGCTGTAAGTTTCCATATTTCCATAAAATTCTCCTCTTTTCCCTTTTATTCCACAGTTCTGGGAACCACATACTGTCCATCTTCCTCTTCCGGTGCATTGGCCAGCATATTTTCTCTGTCATCACCATTTTCTACCACATCTTCACGAAATACATTATTCACCGGGAATACATGGGACATTGGTTCCACACCGGAAGTATCCAGCTCATTCAGCATATCTATATAATCCAGCATTCTCTCCATATCTCTTCCTGTCTTTTCCTTTTCCTCCGGAGATAAGTCGAGTTTTGCAAGAATCGCTACATAATCTATTGTTTCTTCGCTTATTTTATTTGCCATTCATCTGCCTCTTTTCTAATATATTCATAATCATTTATCTTATAATACACTATACCATGGAACACTTGCAAAGCAAGTTGAAGATGTTTATAATGTCATAAGAAAGTTACGTTACTGTGCATAGTAACTGTTGCGTTACTAGCTAAAACAGCAGTAATAAGAATCAGAAGTTTAGGGAGGACTATAACATATGGAACATCTGATCATCCCTGAAAATTATCATTCCGCTTTGAATCTGCACGATACACAAATTGCCATCAAAACGGTCAAAGATTTTTTTCAGACCTCATTAGCTTATGAGTTGAATCTTCTTCGTGTCACTGCACCACTTTTCGTGCTTCCGGAATCCGGATTGAATGACAACTTAAATGGTGTGGAGCGTCCTGTTTCCTTCGGAATCAAAGAACAGGGTGATAAGAACGCTGAGATCGTACACTCTCTGGCTAAATGGAAACGCTACGCCCTTCAAAAATACGGTTTTATGTATGGTGAAGGTCTTTACACAGATATGAATGCCATCCGCAGAGACGAAGTAACAGACAATGTACATTCTATCTTCGTAGATCAGTGGGACTGGGAGACAGTGATCGAACGCACGGAACGTGATGTAGATACCCTGAAATCCCTGGTACGCAAAGTATATCGTGCACTGAAGAAAACAGAAAAATATATGGCTATCCAGTACGATTATATTGAAGAATTTCTGCCAAAGGATATCTTCTTTATCAGTTCTCAGGAACTGGAAGACATGTATCCCGATTTAAGTCCAAGAGAAAGAGAAGCCGTTATTGCCAAAGAAAAAGGCGCTGTATTTGTTATGCAAATTGGTGGTCTTCTCGCTTCAGGTCAGCGTCATGACGGACGTGCTCCGGATTACGATGATTGGAACTTAAATGGTGATATCATTGTTTATTATCCTGTTTTGGATATGCCTCTTGAGCTGTCATCCATGGGAATCCGTGTTGATGAGGAATCCCTTCAGAAACAGTTGGAAGAAGCCGGATGCCCGGAACGTGCCAAACTGCCCTTCCAGAATGCTATCATCAGACGCCGACTTCCTTATACAGCCGGTGGCGGAATCGGACAATCACGAATCTGCATGTTCTTCCTTCGAAAAGCACATATCGGCGAAGTACAGTGTTCTATCTGGCCGGATGAAGTTACCGCAGCAGCTAAAAAAGCTGGAATTCAACTTCTATAATTAGTAAGCAAAAAAAGTACACAAAGCCATGCCTTCCACAGACTTCCTTGTCTGCCTGAAGGCATGGCTTTTTCATGCGATCAAATGCACTTACTTTCATCCTAAGCGGGGGAAAAGATGATAAATCTTTCCCCCGGCTATCATTTTACAAATTGCAATTATAAAGATTTAATTCGCTCAATAGCTGCTACTGTATTCTCATAACTTCCGAAAGCAGTTAGGCGGAAGTAGCCTTCACCGCTGGGACCAAATCCTGAGCCTGGAGTTCCTACCACATTTGCCTTCTCCAGAAGATAATCAAAGAACTCCCATGAAGTCATCTGATCCGGAGTTTTCAGCCAGATATATGGTGCATTGACACCACCAGATACGGTATATCCTGCATCCTTAAGTCCATTATAAATAACACTGGCATTGTTCATATAATAAGCAACCTGTTTTGCCAGCTGCTCTTTACCAGCTTCTGAGTATACTGCTTCTCCAGCTTTCTGTACGATATAAGGTGCTCCATTATATTTTGTTCCATGACGTCTTGCCCACAGTGCATGCAGGGAAACATCACCGCACTTCAATTCTTTAGGAATTACAGTAAATCCAAGACGAACTCCAGTAAATCCTGCATTCTTAGAAAAACTTCTCAGCTCAATAGCACAGCCTCTTGCACCCTGGCACTCATAGATGCTATGAGGTACATCAGCTTCAGAAATATAAGCTTCATATGCAGCATCATAAATAATCACTGCGCCAACCTTATTGGCATAATCAACCCACTCCTGCAACTGTGATTTTGTGATGGTTGCACCTGTAGGGTTATTGGGGAAGCACAGATAAATAATATCTGGAGTCTCCTTGGGGAGCTCCGGAGCAAAATTGTTTGCTGCGGTACAAGGCATGTAAATCACATCGCTCCAGGTCTCAGCCTTGGGATCATAACTTCCTGTTCTTCCAGCCATTACATTGGTATCCACATAAACGGGATAAACCGGATCACATACTGCGATCTTATTATCTACAGAAAAGATTTCCTGAATATTTCCTGAATCACATTTGGCACCATCGGAAACAAAAATTTCATCAGCAGAAATATCGCAGCCCCTTGCTTTATAATCATTATCAGCAATGGCATTGCGAAGGAACTCATAACCCAGATCTGGTGCATATCCATGAAATGTCTCTGCATTTGCCATCTCATCTACGGCACCGTGCAAAGCATCGATAATAGCGGGAGCCAAAGGCTGTGTTACATCACCGATACCGAGACGAATCACATTCTTCTCAGGATTTGCTTCCTGGTATTCTCTTACCTTTTTCCCAATTGTAGAAAAAAGATAGCTTCCGGGTAATTTCAAATAGTTGTCATTGATCTTAAACATAATTTCCTCCCATTCTTTTCTAAGTTCTTTCGCTTTTTATGCGTCAATTTCACCGTCGAATACTACCTTCGCCGGTCCTGTCATAAATACATGATTCGTCTCCTGATCCCAGCAAACCTTAAGTTCACCACCAAGAAGTTGAACCGTTACCTCTCTGTCGGTCTTTCCATTTAGGGCAGACGCCACAGTTACGGCACAGGCACCAGTTCCACATGCCAAGGTCTCTCCGGAACCTCTCTCCCATACGCGCATACGCAGGGTATTGCGGTTGAGAACCTGGACAAATTCGGTGTTAATGCGATCTGGAAAGCGCTGATGATTCTCGAACTTTGGTCCAATTTCTTCTATCTTCAAGTTCTCCACATCATCCATATAGACAATTCCATGAGGATTGCCCATGGACACAGCAGTAATATGATACTCTTTTCCATCCACTTGAATAGGGGCATCAATTACTTTTTCACTGTCCGCAAGCACGGGAATGTCCTTAGCTGTCAATATAGGCTCTCCCATATCTACCTTCACCAGCTCAACCTTCCCATCTGCCACGGTAAGATCTAAATATTTAATTCCGCTTAGGGTCTCAACAGAAATCTGTTTTTTATCTGTAAGGCCATAGTCGTATACATACTTGGCAACGCAGCGAATTCCATTGCCACACATAGCACCTTGGGAACCATCCGCATTGTACATGTCCATCATAAAATCTGCTTTCTGAGAAGGTTTTATCAAAATCAGTCCATCGGAACCAATTCCAAAATGCCGATCACTTACCTTGATAGCAAGCTCTGACGGATTATCTACCTTTTCCTTAAAGCAATTGACATATACATAATCATTGCCAATTCCCTGCATTTTTGTAAACTTCATATAATCCTCCTATGTGAGAATTGTCCGATTTTACAACCGGTCAGCTATATTTAACCATATTTTTCAAAAAATGTAAACTTTCGTTACTATTTACATACTTTATCAAATATCCATAATACAGAGTATCATATCTGCCATTTCTGCCAGGCTGTTGCCGCTGTCCATACTGCTTTTCTGGATATAACGATGGGCCTCCTCCTCGGTCATATGATTTCTTTCCATTAATAGCTTCTTTGCCTTATCAATGGTTTCTTGATCTTTGGCCGACCGGCTCTTAGGAAGGCTCTTCCTTTTTCTTCTCCTTCGGGCAACCTTTTCACTAAGCATTTCCAAGGTTTCCAAAAGGTCATGCACCTTTAAAGGCATGGCAACTGCCACCACGCCCAGGGCACCTCTGCCTCCCAAAACACGCTGGGATGCCAGAAGAAGCATCTCCGTTCCCTGCGGAAGTTCATCTTTAAGTTCTGTATAAAGCATATCAGAAAATCGATATCCACAGACCACTATTCCATCTGTTAACTGATCCACATAATTCAGCACCTGTGCACCTGCTGTACAGACAGCAAGAACGTCATAGCCATGGCGTACCAATAGATTCCTTATATTTTTCGCGTCTTCCAACTTTGGAAAAGCTACTATAATATTACTCATCTGCACGCCCCCTGTATATCGTCTAATTTATTTCATCTTAATAGAAAAACACGAACAAGACTCCTTAGAGCCCTTCCGCCAATTAGATTTTATGCAGGTAGTTGTCAATTTCCCAACTGGTCACCTGTTCTCTGTAGACATTCCACTCTGCACGTTTTGCTTTAGCATAAACTTCCACAAATCCTTCACCCAATACCTGGCGCATAAAATCACTCTTTTCCAGCTCTTCCACTGCTTCCATCAGATTTTGGGGCAAAGAGGTAATGCCGGCAGCCTTACGTTCTCCCCGAGACATTTCGTTTACATTTCTTTCAACTGCAGGTGGCGGAAGAATCTGATTACGGATTCCATCCAAACCGGCCTCCAGGCATGCCGCTATTACTAAGTAAGGATTTGCTGCGCCATCCGGACTTCTCAGTTCGATTCTCGTTCCCTCATTGTGGAATACAGGAACACGAATCAAAGGACTTCTATTT
>CAVBGA010000060.1:0-8725 GCA_963594675.1 Lachnospiraceae bacterium | reverse complement strand
GTTGAAGATTCCGTATATTGAGCTGCGCAGATTATATCAGATTGATAAAATTGCCAATCAATATGCGGCTTTTGGGGCGGCTCTAGGGGTACAATTTGATGATGAAACTTTTCGAAAGGCAGCGGAGAATGCGGTAGAAAGATTTCGCAATGCGCATCCAGATGCCATATTTGCCATTGGAGAATGGATGAATGGGGATCCTTTTGAACTGGCGCTGGCTTTGGTGCGTTACGGATTTCAGGTGGCTGAGATTTATGGAACCCTATCTGGCGAAAATTTTGTATATGTCAAGCGCTTGGCTCAGCTTAGTCCGGAGACAAAGGTGTTTTCTAATCTAGAGCCTACCATGCTATATTATGATGCTGGTTTGTCCGGTGTGAACCTGACCATTGGAAAAGATGCCGGATATTACCATAAAGAATGCCCCAATCTACTTTGGAATGAAGAAGAGCAGCCTTATGGTTATGCCGGCGTGGGCAAACTTTTTGAGGCATTGGCGGAGGTATAAACAATGCGGGGATTGAGAAAATATCTGACACCTTTTGCACCAGATCAGTCTGGTGCTGTATCCGTATTATATGAATTTGGCGGCATTATTGTCATTTGTGATGCGGGAGGCTGTACCGGCAATATTTGTGGTTTTGATGAGCCTCGGTGGTTTGAGAAAAAAAGTGCCCTTTTTAGTGCGGGCCTCCGGGACATGGATGCCATTCTTGGCCGGGATGATCGTTTGGTAGAAAAATTAGCAGATGCTGTGACAAAATTGGATGCAAAATTTGCGGCCATTATTGGAACTCCAGTTCCGGCAGTGATTGGAACAGATTATCATGCATTGCAACGTATGACAGAGAAAAAAGTAGATTTGCCGATTCTTACGGTAGATACGGATGGCATGGAATTGTATGACAAGGGGGAAGAAAAGGCATGGTTGGAGCTGTTTCGGGTATTTGCCGGAGAAAAGCAGGATGTTCTTCCTGGCAAAATCGGAATTTTAGGTATGACCCCTCAGGATGTTAGTGATCTTAGGGCGGCGGATAGAATCCGACATCATTTCGCAGAGGAAGGTAAGTTTGCCGTCTGTTATGGTATGGGGGATGGTTTAGAGAAAGTGAAAAGGGCTTCTCAGGTGGAAAAGAATCTTGTGGTGGCTCCAGCTGCTTTGGAGGCAGCGAAATATCTGGAAAAAAGATATGGAACTCCTTATGAGATGACCTATCCTCTGGTGAATGAGCTGTTTTTTGACACAGATTATCAAGGAAAAAAGGTGCTGATCGTACAGCAGCAGGTCATTGCATCTTCAATCCGTGAGAAAATTTTAGAAAAGGCAGCGGATGCTCAAGTGACGGTGGCGAGCTGGTTCATGTTAAAATCAGAGCTTCGCCGGGAGGGAGATCTACATCTGCGGGATGAAGAGGATTATATCCAATTGGTGGAAAAAGAGAATTATGATGTAATTTACGGAGATCCCTGTATGAAGCGTATGACTCCCGAGTTCCATGGTATATTTGTGGATGCTTTGCATTTTGCTGTATCAGGAAAACTTGCGGAGTGAGCTAGGAGAAGCATATGGACAAGAAGAAATTAACCTGGCGTATTCGGGTTTATGGAATCGTTCAGGGGGTAGGATTTCGTCCTACGGTAAGCCGCCATGGGACAAATCATGGGATTCGTGGAACTGTCTGTAATAAGGGACCCTATGTGGAAATTTATGCTCAGGGGACAAAAGAACAGAATGAAGGTTTTGTGAAGGATGTAAAAGAACATCCCCCAAAGCGGGCGGCGATTTTGAAAATAAATATAGAGGATCTTACAGGAGAAATTACAGAATCTTTTGAAGAATTCACCATTATTGAAAGTGAAAAAACAAAGGGAGAGATTTTTGTTTCCCCAGATATTGCCATCTGTGAGGAGTGTAAAGAAGAAATGTATGATCCTCAAAATCGACGATATCTGCATCCTTTTATTAATTGTACTTGCTGTGGACCGCGACTTACGATTTTAGATGCCCTGCCCTATGATCGGGAACGTACAAGCATGAAGGAGTTTCCCATGTGCCCGGAATGTGCACAGGAATATAGGGACGAAAAGACAAGACGTTATGATGCACAGCCAGTGTGCTGCAATGCATGTGGTCCCCAGGTATATTTGATTGGAAGAGCTGAGATGGGACGGGAGGCGATAATTTATACCCGGCACATGATCAGCGAAGGCAAAATAGTGGCAATCAAAGGCATCGGAGGTTTTCACTTGTGTTGTGATGCCACAAATAATGAAGCCGTGCAGCGACTGCGGACCTTAAAAAAACGCCCGGCCAAGCCTTTTGCTATTATGGCAAAGGATGAAGAGGTGGTAAAAAGAGAATGTTATGTATGTGGAGAGCAGGAAGAGATTCTTACCGGCCATCAAAAGCCTATTCTTCTATTGGATAAGAAAACCGGTGGGAAATTGGCCCTAGCGGTGGCACCGGATAATCCTAAAGTAGGGGTAATGCTCCCCTATGCACCGGTACAGTTATTGCTATTTCAATATGATGATGGCATAGAAATGCCGGATCTTCTGGTCATGACTAGCGGCAATACTTCAGGGGCTCCCATTTGCAGAGAGGATGAGGAGGCGATTGCTGAATTGTCTCATTTATGTGATGCCATGCTATCCCATGATCGGAAAATCAGGATCCGGTCGGATGACACCGTAATGGATTTTTATAAGAAGGAACCCTATATGATTCGGCGGTCCAGAGGGTACGCCCCCTTGCCCTTTATGACTTCAAGAGAATGGAAGGGACAGGTGTTGGCAGTTGGTGGTGAACTGAAAAATACTTTTTGTATCGGTGTGGATAGCCGATTTTATCCCTCTCCCTATGTGGGAGACTTGGAAGATCTTAGGACGGTAAAGGCTTTGCAGGAAACCATTGGGCGTTTTCAAACTCTCTTGGAGGTAAGGCCTCAGTTGGTGGTTTGTGATCTGCATCCCAAATATAATTCTACCCTAGTAGCCAGTGACTTAGGGTATCCCATGCTTCAGGTGCAGCATCATTATGCCCATATTTTATCCTGTATGACAGAAAATGATTGTCATCTTCCTGTTATCGGAGTTGCTTTTGATGGCACCGGCTATGGGATGGATGACAGTATTTGGGGCGGCGAGATTTTGCTGGCTGATTATGATAACTTCACAAGATTAGGGCATATTACTCCATTTTTGCAAATTGGCGGGGATGCCTCGGCAAAAGAGGGCTGGCGTATCGCTGTATCTATGATCTATGGCTATACCAAGAATCGGGAAAAAAGCTGGGAAATCCTGGAAAAACTTGGCCTTTGCAGTGCTGAGGAAAGTAAGGTGCAGTTTACCATGGCAGACCGGAAAATTAATAGCATCACTTCTACCAGTGTGGGAAGGCTTTTCGATGCCATTAGTGCCATTCTTGGTATTCGGAGAAGATCAAGTTTTGAGGGGGAAGCCTCTACGGCTTTGCAATTTGCAGCGGAAGCCTATAAAAAGCAAAGAAATGAGAAAATCGATGATTTTCCCTATGATCAGAGCAAGCTTTTATGTGAAAGCGAAGATCATATCGTATTAAATACAAAAATGTTGGTGCAGGCAATTGTAGAGAAAAAACTAGAAGGCACAGACAGCGGTAAACTGGCCTATTTCTTTCATCAGACTTTGGCAAAACAAACCATAGTCTGCTGCAGAAAAGCCCGTGCAATCAGTGGTAGGAATATAGTGGCTTTAAGCGGAGGTGTATTTCAGAATCGTTTATTGCTGGAGCTGACGGAGGAAGGTCTTATAAAGGAAGGTTTCGAAGTGCTGCGGCACCGCATGATTCCGCCAAATGATGGAGGAATTGCTATAGGACAGGCAGCATATGGCATGTATCAATTACAAAAGAGGAGGTTATGAGAATGTGTGTAGGATTATCTGCTAAAGTAGTAAAAATCAGCAATGGAACGGCACTTATTGATGCAGGTGGCGCAAAAAGAGAGGTTTCTTCCCGACTCTTAGAGGATTTGGAACCAGGAGATTATGTGATGGTTCATGCCGGGGTGGCAATTGCCAAAATTACGGAAGAAGATGAGGATGAGACAGATCAGCTCATGGAGGAATTTATATAATGGCAGAGGAGAAAATAGAAAATAAAAAGAAAACTGCCAGGGAGATTATTGAAGGCTACCATGGCCCAAAGGTGCGAATCATGGAGGTATGCGGTACCCACACCCATGAGATTTTCCGCCTGGGAATCCGTAAGCTTTTGCCGGAACAGGTAGAATTGATTTCTGGTCCGGGTTGTCCGGTATGTGTGACACCAGTTGATTTTATCGATGAAGCGATTTATCTGGCACTGGAAAAGAATGTTACCATCTGCACCTTTGGCGATTTGGTACGTGTGCCAGGCACCAAGATGAGTCTAGCAGGTGCTAGGGAACAGGGCGGAAAAATACAAATCGTATATTCCCCGGCAGATGCTGAAAAATATGCTAAGGATCATCCGGACAGGCAGGTAACTTTTTTGTCGGTAGGTTTTGAAACAACGACGCCGGCGGAATGTCTTTCGGTCAAACAGGCGAAAGAAGATGGGCTGAAAAACTATTCTCTTTTGACAGCCAACAAAACCATGCCTCAGGCTTATGAGGCCTTAAAGGGCAGTGCAGATATATTTTTGTATCCAGGTCATGTGAATGCCATTACGGGAACCCTTGTATGTGAAGCCTTGGCCAGGGAAGGGGTAAGTGGCGTCGTGGCAGGATTTACACCAAAAGAGCTGCTGACAGCGTTAGCAGTTGCTCTGGTGAAGTATCAGGAAGGAAAGGCATTTTTTATCAATTGCTATCCTCGTGTAGTGACACAGGAGGGAAGCCGGGAAGCCCAACTCATAGTTGATGAGATGATGGAAGCCTGTGACAGTGAATGGAGAGGTTTAGGAACGATCCCTGCCTCAGGCATGAAATTACGGCAAGAGTGGCAGGATTTTGATGCCCGCCTTAAGTATCAAATACCGAAAATGCAAGGAAAACAAAATCCAGCCTGTCGATGTGGCGATGTATTGCAGGGGAAATGTAAACCTTCGGATTGCAAAGTCTTTGGAAAAGGCTGTACCCCTCAGCATCCGGTGGGGGCCTGTATGGTCTCCGGAGAGGGTGCCTGTTCTGCCTACTATCAGTATTCATAAGAAGGAAGGGAAAGATCATGGAAAATAAAACAGTAACCATGGCACATGGTGCCGGTGGAAAACAGACTTCTGAATTGATTGATCAGGTGTTTAAAGCACATTTTGCCAATAAAGATCTGACAGCAGATGATGCAGCAGTATTAGCACCACCTGTAGGAAAAATGGCAGTATCAACGGATGGATTTATTGTTTCCCCTGCCTTCTTTCCAGGGGGAAATATTGGGAAATTGTCCATTTGTGGAACCGTAAATGATCTTGCCTGTATGGGGGCTAAACCCTTATATCTTACCTGTGCATTTGTCATTGAAGAAGGATTTCCCATGGATAAATTGGAAGAAATCGCTTCCGCTATGGAAAAAACAGCGAAAGAGGCAGGTGTACATATTGTATCAGGAGATACCAAGGTAGCTGGAAAAGGCCAGGTGGATGGTGTTTTTATCACGACCACCGGAATGGGCGAGATTGAAGAGGGGGTAGAGCTTGGAGGTGAGCTGGCAAAAGCAGGAGATGCCATCATTGTAACCGGAGATATCGGACGACATGGATGCACGATTTTGCTGGCACGCGAGGATTTTTGCATTGACGCAGATATAAGCAGCGACTGTGCACCACTGTGGAATACCGTAAAAGCCGTTATGGATCAGACCCACAATCTGCATGTGATCCGCGATGCCACCAGAGGCGGTGTAGGAACGGTTTTGTATGAGATTGCCGGCCAGAGCAATGTAGGTATCCGTTTGCATGCGGAAGCAGTCCCGGTGCAGCCAGAGGTAAAAGGAGTTTGCGGAATGCTGGGCTTGGAGCCATTATACTTAGCTTGTGAAGGAAGGCTTGTTATTATGGCGCCAAAAGAAGAGGCAGAAGGCATTGTGGCAACCTTGAAAAAATGCCCTTATTCTGCCGATGCCGCTATAATTGGTGAAGTGATTGCCGAGGAAGCGGGAAGAGTTATTATGGAAACGGAGATTGGTACACAGGCATTGCTGCCCCAACCGGGGGGAGAGCTTTTACCAAGAATCTGTTAACTCAGTCGGAGAAATTCCCTAGCTTTAGGTTTAGTAAAGGTGGGGGTAGCTATGACATAGGAGGAAGTTAAGCATGGATACCAGAGTAGCCGTTATTTCGATCATTGTAGAGCAGGAGGAGGCAATTGAAAAATTAAATATCCTTCTTCATGAAGCTAGGCAATATATTGTAGGAAGAATGGGCATTCCTTATCGGGCAAAAGGAATCAGTATTATTAGCATCGTTATAGATGCGCCTCAGGACAAGATCAGTGCTCTTTCTGGAAAAATTGGACATTTAAATGGAGTATTTACTAAAACTGCCTATTCCAATGTTATTACTCCGGCAGAAGGGGGAGAAAAGCTTGATTAGAATAGCTGTATATGGAAAAGGTGGAATTGGGAAATCAACTACAGTTTCTAATGTGGCGGTAGCTCTGACAGAACTTGGTCTTAGGGTGATGCAGATTGGATGTGACCCAAAAGCGGATTCTACTATTTTGCTGCGCCATGGGGAGACCGTCCCTACGGTACTTAATCTATATAATGAAAAAAAACAGTCCATGCAGCTGGAAGATATGATAAGGATTGGATACAGCAATGTAATCTGTGTGGAAGCTGGAGGACCGACACCGGGTCTAGGTTGTGCCGGTCGTGGAATTATTACCGCCCTGGAAAAACTAAAAGAGCTGGGAGCCTATGAGAAATACAAACCGGACGTAGTTTTGTATGATGTATTGGGAGACGTGGTTTGTGGTGGATTTTCCATGCCTATGAGAAGTGGATATGCGGATAAGGTATTTATCATTAGTTCTGGTGAAAATATGGCGATTCATGCCGCTGCCAATATTGCTATGGCGGTGGAAAACTTCAAAAATCGTGGTTATGCAGAGTTGGGTGGAATCATCTTAAATCGAAGAGATGTTCCTAGAGAGAAAGAAAAAGTAGCTGAATTGGCGGAAGATTTCCACACGAAGGTGATTGGCAGTTTATCCCATTGTCCACAGGTGCCTTTGGCAGAGGAAAAGAAAAAAACATTGATGGAAGCCTATCCTGAGAGCAAAATGGCAGAGGAGTATCGTGCTCTTGCGGCACGAATCTATCAGGCGTGTGGTGGCAAGTTGGAGACGAAAAAATCGGATTCAGGGGCAGAAAAAAGCCAGGAGGAAGGATAATGTTACAGCGTGTGGGAAAAGCTATCACTCCAGAGGGTGCTCTTGTGAAAATAAAAGATGCTGCTTTTTCGGCCCCCTTTCCTTCCGGTTTGGAATACAATTCACCAGTACATGGCAACTGGAATATTGTACATACGGGCATGCTGGTTCCGGAATCCATTCAGATTTATGTTTGTGCAGATAACTGCATGCGAGGAGTGGTACTGACTGCGGCAGAAATGGATGCTGCAGATCGTTTTTCTTTTGTAATTTTGGAGGAAGAGGATCTTCTGCAGGGGAATCTGGAAGACATCACCATTGAAGGTGTGACAGATGTATTGAAGAAACGAGGCGATCATCCCAAAGCAGTACTTTTATTTACGGTTTGCCTGCATCATTTTATGGGAAGCAATTTGGATTATATATATGGAGAATTGGAGGAGCGTTTTCCGGATATTTGTTTTATCCGCTGTTATATGGATCCCATTATGCAAAAGCATGGATTGACACCGGACCAGAAGCTGAGAAAAGCCATGTATGATCCTCTGCCTGTCTGTGTAAGGGATAGCAAAAGTGTTTCGGTTTTTGGCAGCGATTTTGTTCTTGATGAGAACAGTGACATCAAGCGCTTATTAAAACGCTATGGTTACCAGGTACGGGAATTGCCGTCCTGTGCCAGATGGCAGGACCTGCTGGATATGGGCAAGAGCCAACTTTTTATTAACTGCTATCCGGCAGGAAAATATGGAATGGAAGAACAGGCAAAACGATTGGGACGGGAACATTTGTATTTGCCGGGGAGTTTTTCTTATGATGAGATTGAAAGTCAGCTACGTGCGTTGACAGATGCTTTGCAACTACCTGAATTGACAGATGAGGAGTTGGATAGAGAAAAGCAATCTTGTGAAGATGCACTAAAAAAAGCAAGAGATGTTATAAAAGGTATGCCCATAGTCTTAGACTATCTTTATCATCCCAGACCTCTTGGACTTGCCCGATTGCTTTTGACTCATGGATTTTCTGTAAAAAAAGTGTATTTGGACAGTATCAATCCTGAAGAAAAAAAAGATTTTCTCTGGTTACAAAAAAATGCACCAGAATTGGAGCTGATGGCAACCACTCAGGTGAAAATGCGGGTCCTGCCAAGAGGTGGTATCCAGGATGTGCTTGCCATAGGACAAAAAGCAGCCTATTTTAGTGGCAGCCGGCATTTTGTCAACCTGGTAGAGGGGGAAGGCCTGTATGGATTTGCAGGAATTAGAAGAACGGCAGAATTAATGATAGATGCGTATTATGAAGAGAAAGATACGGAACAACTTGTAATACAAAAAGGATGGGGGTGTGCTTGCTGCCTATGAGACAATCTTATCGAAGGATACCCGTTTATACAGCAGATG
>CAVBGA010000059.1:0-13506 GCA_963594675.1 Lachnospiraceae bacterium | reverse complement strand
TGGTAGTAATCTTGCCTTTTTCAATCTTTAAATCAATTCCTTTCAGAATTTGATTCTTGCCATAAGCGAAATACAAATCTCGTGCCTCGATGGCCGGCCTTTTTCCTGGCTGAACCGCATTTGTTCCTAAGATATTATTTTCCATAGCTCTTCGACCTCCTTAACATAATAATAAAGAAAGGTCCGCCTACTACGCTCATAATAATAGAAGCAGAAATTTCATAAGGGCTGGCAATGGTTCTGCCAATAGTATCTGCCGCCAAATATACCAAAGCCCCCAAAAGCATGGAATACGGAATCAATTTCTTATGATCCTGACCCACCAAAAGCCGTCCCATATGAGGTACGATCAAACCCAGAAAGCTGATACTGCCTACGATGGCAGTGGAAATAGCCGCAAGAACCACGGCCACAAAGGACACCAAAAGACGGGTGCGATTGACGTTGATTCCCAGACTTCGTGCAGTATGATCTTCCAAAGAAAGAAGATTACAGGAAGCCGCTGCCGCAAAGGACAAAAGCAGGCCTACCACCACATAGGGAAATAGGGTGCCTACGTCGTCCCAGGTTTTCATGGTGATATTTCCATTTACGATAGAAGCCACACCGGAAAGATTTCCTCCGGACATGGAATTAAAGCTGTTGGAAAGTCCTGTAAACAAAGCATCCACTGCCACACCCACCAGGATAATCCGAAGAGGACTTAAACCTCCCTTCCAGGATAGGGTATAAACCATGATAAATGCCAAAAGGCCACCGGCACAAGCCACAATAGGTGTCAAAAAATACATGGTGGGAAGAAATGCAGTTACCAAAACTGCAAAAAATCCCGCTCCACTGGAAATACCGATAATTCCCGGATCTGCCAGAGGATTTTTCAAAACTGCCTGAAATAAAACTCCCGATACGGCTACTGCCGCCCCTGCCAAAAGGGAAATGGCAATTCTTGGAAAACGTAGGTCAAAAATAGAGGACACATCCTCATCATAGGTAAAAATAAGTCCCTTGATCATCCTGGGAAAACTCACCTTAATGGTTCCAATATTGATAGAAAGCATAATCACCACCACCAGAAGAATCAGGGTGACAATAAAGGCAGTAATCGTCCGTATGGTTTTTTTGTGCCGGACCGCCCGGTCATTTGTAATTGTATCTTGCTCTTTCAATTGCATTCTCCTATTTCTGAATTTCCTCATAGGTCTCCGATGCGTCAGATTCTTCTGCCTGACTTCTGGCCTTTTGGCTATTTTCCTTAGCTTCCGCAATCTCCTCATCAGTCTCAGCGTAAAGCTCCGGCTGAAGCTCTTCCAGCGCCGCCTGATAATTAAAGTTCGCACTCATTCCAAAGTTTTCATAGGTCAGATCATAGACCTTTCCTTCTTTCACAGCATCGAAATGCTTCCAAATGTCATTTTCCTCAAAATCCTTATCAAACATTTCAATGACCTGATCTGGCAAGGCATGGGCTGCACGAAGGATAATATCCGGATCCTTGGTCTTCATATCCTCAGTATTGATGGTAAGAAATGCCTCCTCCTCGTCAGGATATACATTTTCTCCCCCTGCCATTTTTACCAGACTTCCCACATAAGATTTCTCAGTAGCAATAATATAAGAGCCTGGCAATCCCATGAGAATCATCACCTTGGGCTCCTTCTTTCCCTTATTTTCTTTTTGATAGCTTTCAAGGAATTCGGCATACTCTTCAATCAGCTGGCTAGCCTGCTCCTCTCTGGCAAAAATCTGGCCCATTTCATAGATGGAACGATACATGCCTTCCACACTGTTAAGATTTAAAAATGCCCAATCCGTATCTATTGCCTCATATTTTGGCTGTAGATCACTTTGCAGACTCTGGGGACTCAAAATCCAATCCGGACTTAGGGAAGCCAAGGCTTCCACATCCGGTGACATAGGCGTACCCACAGTTGGAAGATTGGCATACCGTTTCGGCAGCTCCGTGGTTGTGGATTTCGTCACTCCCACCAGATCGATATCCATACGATTACAGATTTCAATGGCCGCAGGTGAGGTGGCAATAATCCGGGTGTCTCCCTTTTGGGCTTCCACCTTCTTCCGAGCCTTTTCCACTGCATTTTTTTCCTTGCTGCCGGAAATGGTGCTGATATCCTCTATAATTTCTGCCTTTGTAGAGCTACTGTTGTCGGCAAAAATCGGACTGCTGCCTAAGCCGGAACTGAAAAATAAAACCGCACTTAACACTGCAGCTCCATAAGCTATTATTTTTTTCATGGCTTCGCTCCCTTCTGCTATTCCACTACTCATCCTGCTGCAAATCTTCTTCATACACAGTTTCATCATCAGGATAGCGGCCTAGGAGACTGTAAATTTTTTCTTTGTTGAAATAAAGAATGACTGCCAGTATTCCCATAAGGACAAGCCCAGCAAGTACCACCGCTACAAACACTATAAAAAATAGCTCTAGGCCTGAAATGCTGCTCTTTGACGTCTCTGTCCCCTCTTCCGTCTCATCACTGGCCGTAGACAGGCTCAAGCCTTCTGCCTCCTCCGTATCATCTGATGCCTCAGCTGCAGGTGTGGCAGTTACCGTAGTCTCTGCTGCTTGCGTGACTTCCGGAGTCGCTGTTGTCTCACTTTCCTGACTGTCCGAGCTATCAGAATCAGAAGAACTTTCGGAATTCTCCGTATCTTCTGATGTATCCGATGTTTCAGCGGAATCTCCACTGGATTCTTCCGTCACCATGGTGGCTACCATATCTGTGGAATTCCCCTCCGTCAGATCAGAGGGATAGCAATAAAAGACCACATCCCTTCCCATAGGTGTGACATACATGGAGCCTCGGACAACACAATTTTCTGCCGGCACCTGGATACACACATCTTCCGTGGAACCATTGTCTCCGCTGCCTTCCTGGGTCACGCCCATAGCTGGTGCTGTCCAATCGGAATCTCCCCAGTTTTGAACCCAAAAGGATTCATCGGATGTATAATCCTTTAATTTCAAACGAATGGTTAGATAATATTCTCCATCATCTGTAACTTCCATAATTCCTGTGGTATCAATAGCACTCTCTACCATACCCTGCCCGGTTGCCTGGGCAGAAGAACCACCAGAATCCTCGATTTCCCCACTTACGGGATGTTGATAGGTAGGATGGATGGTACAGGTATATACCTTTCCGGAAGCCGCCTTTACCTCCGAAGGCGAAAAGGCCAATAGGCCTATAATTAGTGTGCAGAGCAAAAGACCTGTTTTTATCTTATATTTCATTTCTTAAATACCCCATACAATCTTCTTCGATTCCAATAGGATGCAATAACCGCAGCAATACCCACAGCCCAACCGCAGATGGTGCCTGCATGCTGTCGCAAAGGCGGTAATTTTTCTAACTCCTGATCCGCCTCACTGACATCATAAGATGCACTGTCTTCACCGGAACTTGTACTTGGTGAATCGGCAGCCGAATCTGCCAAGGCTACTGTCTTATCTGCAGTTTCTCCACTATTTTTCCCAGAAGTGTTGGCTTTCTTTGATGACTTGCTAAGACTGCTTTTTTTCAATCCATTGTCAGAAGATTTCGACTTCAGGGTGTTTGAGCCAAGAGAAGATCCACCACTCAGAGAAGAACTGCCGCTATCCGAACTTCCAGAAGCGATTCCGCTATCATCGGTAAAATCCGTGCTGTCTGATGCTGTTTTCAAACTGCTCCAGTCAAATTTTGCATACACTGCCTGGGTACCTGTGCCAGCTGAAATCGCCTCCATCACAGGTACAAATACCTGTAAAGGTGCATAACCATCAGAAATGGTTTCGCTGATCATGGGTATTTGAATCTCTTTCGGATAACCGCTGCCATAATCATCACTAACTCCCTGTTGGGAAATCACTGTTACATCTGATAAGCTTCCCTGAGGTGCACCATTACTACCAACGGTATAACCACTGTTATAATATTTCATGGTACCCAGATATCCCTTTTTCCCACTGATATTCAAGCCTTTAAAGATTAGATTATAATAATACTTTCCATTTTTTACTGTCAGCTTAGCTTTATGGATCACTGCATTGTTGGACATAGAATAAGAAGATTTATCTGTCTTCATCATGTACACATTGATCTGATAAATACCATCTGCCAGGTTGTTTTTATCGAGCTTTTCACTTGTACTTGATGAGGAATTATTTTTCTTCTTACTTGTCTTTTTCGAGCTTGATTTTTTATTATATTTCGTTGCCTGATTCTGAGCTTTTTTCTCAGCTTTCTGATTTGCCTCCTCTATTTTTTTGTTCTGAGAAGCTTCTTCCAGCTGATCTGTGTATCCAAGATAAGCAATCACTTTCTTCAGACCGGCGGTGCACTTGTCCACACTCTCCTGGGAAGCAGAAATATTTCTAAGCTCCATTCTTCCCACAGCTAGTGCTGCCTTTACATAGCTTAGTCTGCTATCCTTAGCATTCTTCGCCTTCATTGTCTTGTATACTGTTTTTACATTGTTATAGCTTTCTCTAAGAGAAGTCATATCTGCCTGAAAGCTTTTTCCTGACAAATCGCCATAATCCAATTCCAGCTTAGCTACCTGGTAGCCCCCGCCAGCAATCACTTCCATGGCCGGAACATAGACCCGAATCCAATAGGAATCCCGATTTAAGCTCACCGGCATAGACAAGACTTGGGGATATTTCTTCCCTTTCATTACGGAATCCGTTTCGCCCTTTTTCTTATTATAGCTGTCCCAAATATTGTAATAAGAAACCACCGAAGAAGATTTCCAACTGTCTTTGATCAGAGGCGCGGTCTCCGACTGACTACTGGAGTAATCCCATTTTCCAAGATAGCCTTTGCCATCAGGAAGAACCGCACTTACAATAGGCTGCATCTGAATCTCTAATTTACTTCTTCCATCATCGGTCAACTTTAAAGTGGTTTTTGCTATAGCATCATTTCCCATAGAAAGCTGCCCTGGTGTGGTGGGAGCCGCATGAAGAAGCTTTGCGGAGACAGCATAACTATCTTCCAAAATTGTCTCATCCGTATTCACCAGAAGTCCACTATCCTGAAGCAATTCTGTCATCTGGCTGATTTCTTTTTTCGTGGCTCCACTATCTTCCTGCAGCTTCTTTGCCTGAGCAAGCAGTTCTTTTAGATAGGTCACTGTCTCTGTTTTATACTGGGAAGAATCCTTAGAGATTATTTCTGACAGATCTTTTACCCCCTGGGAAAGTTTTTCCTTAGGCGACAGTCTGGTATTTGATGAGCTGTCTGTATTGTCACCGTTATCACTGCCAGGGTCTGTATCCGTTTTCTTGTCTGACTCTGAATCGCTATCTGTTTTTGTATCGGTCTCTGTGTCCTGACTAGCAGTCTGATCTTCGCTCTTTTCCGTATTTTCCTCTGTTTTTTTATCTGTATCTTTGCTAGCACTTGTTTCTGCAGCACTTCCGGAATTACCGTCTTGACTGCTCTTCGTGTCATCCCTGTCCTCAGAATCACTATTTTCCCCTAGCAAGGACTGAGCGGAATCATCCCCTGCCTCTTCCTGACTGCTTTCTGCCAAAACAAGCTCCGGAGTCTGGGCCGCCAGGCTTGTGGTAGTTAGGGTGACCACCAGAGCCCCTTGCATTACCCGATTCCATATCTGACCTTTTCTCAAATCATTTCACCTCTTTATCATTACCTATATCATCTCTGTAACCGCCTTATAAAGAAAGAACAGAGATTTTATCATCTACAATATTCATGGTGGATTCTCTGTGGGATACCAGCACCACCGTACATTCCTTCGCCTCTTCCTTTAGGGCTTTCAGAATCACACTTTCATTCAAGCTGTCCAGATTGCTGGTGGGTTCATCCAAACAGATCAAATCCGGATGGTGAACAAAGGCCCGGGCGATACCGATTCTCTGTCTTTCCCCGCCAGAGAGGGATTCTCCCAATTCCGCCACCATGGTATCATAGCCCTTGGGAAGGCTTGCAACAAAATCATCAAGAGACGCCTTTTTTGCCGCCTCTCTGATTTCCTCATCTGTGGCATCCAAATTGCCCAGACGGATATTATTGGCAATGGTGTCATGCAGAAGAAATGTCTCCTGCTCCACATAGGAAACATGTTTTCTAAGATCTTCTGTTGTTATCTGATTTACATTAGATTTTCCATAGAGAACACGGCCTTCCTGGCAATCGTAAAACCGCATCATCAATTTTAAAAGTGTAGACTTACCTGAGCCACTTCTGCCATGTACGCCAGTAATCTTTCCTTTCCGAATCTTTGCCGTAAATCCATTAAGAATTTTTCTTTCTTTATTCTTAGGATAAGCAAAACTCACCTGGTCAAAAGAAATATCTTCATTAACAAAATTTTCTCCCTCTTGAATTTCCTCCACCAAAGGACTTTCCTCCAACAGATCCAATACGCGATTGCCGCAAGCCAGAGTTTGGTGTAAATTGTTCGAAACTGCTGAAACCGCAGATACCGGTCCAAAAGAACTCATAAGAGCTACGGTGGACAAAAGAGCCGCCTGACTTGTTACAGCTGTACCATCTGCTAAAAACAAACCCAAAAGGATTCCCAAAGCACCAGCCCCCATAATTACAATATCCGCAGCTGTTGTCTGCTGAGCCTGCAAGGATTTCAGCCGGCTATTTGCCTTAGAAAGCTTCTTGGTTGTCTCCCTCATATCCTGCTGTCTCTTTTTTGCAGCATCAAATTGAAGGATCTCATCCAATCCTCTCAGATTATCCAAGACAATGGCATTTAAGGAAGCAAACAGCTGACGATATTCCTCTCCTGTTTTCTTTCCCCTTTTAGAATTCACTACCGGAATCAGGATGCCCACAAGAGCATAGGCCACAAGTCCCAAAATGGCATAGGCCGGAGCCTGAAGCAAAAAGAAAATCGTCATTACCAAGCTTGTCAGAATAGCAATCATAATCGGAGACAGGGTATGGGCATAAAAAACTTCCAAAAGCTCCACGTCCGATGTGATCATGGCAATCAGATCTCCTCGATCTCTTCCTTCCAGCTTAGCCGGAGTCAAAGTTCTCAACTTGGCAAATACTCGATGACGGATTTCTGCCAGAATTCGGAAGGCAATATAATGATTGCAGGTTTGTTCAATATATCTTGCTAGGCTTCTTACCAAAGCGATAACAATTAATCCTACTGCCAGAAGCATAAAAACTTTGCTCAAATCCTGTCCCTCAAAGACCTGAAGTAACCCCCATGCCGCCAGGGTGGGAATAGCAATTGCGCAAAGATGCCCCAAAGTACCAAGCAATATAGCCAAAATCATAATTCCTGTCAATGGGCCCACCATGCCGATCAGCCCCATCATTACGCCAAAAGCACTTCTTGTTTTTTTCTTATTCATGCCATGACCTCTTTCTTTCCCTGAATCCCATAAGATTCCAGTGATTTCTGTCGGGAATACATTTCTGCGTATACCCCAGATTTGCCCATAAGCATTTCATGGTTTCCTTCTTCTGCCAAAGAGCCCTGCTGTAAAACATAAATTTTGTCTGCATCCTCTACATTGGCCAGTCTGTGGGCAATGATCAGCACGGTTTTACCAGTAAGATTTCTTACCACTTCCATGATCTTCTCCTCGCTTTCCACATCCACATTGGAAGTAGCCTCATCAAAAATATAAATATCTCCGTCATGAAGAAGAGCTCTTGCCAAAGCCAGTCGCTGTTTCTGCCCTCCGGACAGATTGCTGCCCTGTTCAGAAATTCCATAATCTAAGCCGCCTCGACTTTCAAAGAAGTCCTTCAAATCCACAATCTCCAGCACCTGATTCATAGCAGATTCCTCCGCCTTGGGATTGCCCATGAGAAGGTTGCTGCGAACGGTTCCCTTAAAAATATAGGAATTATGATTTACCCGCACAATTCGATCCATACGGGTTTTCTCAGAAATATCTCTAAGCTCCAAATCCCCAATTTGAATTGTCCCCTCATAGTGGGAATGTTCCCCCATTAGCAGGCGCACAATGGTACTTTTTCCACATCCGGAAGGACCCACCAAAGCGGTAACCTTCCCCTGAGGAATGGTCAGGCTTACATCCTTTAAAATCTGTTTTCCCTGAGTATAAGAAAAATTCACATGAGAAAGACAAATCTCCTGACTGGATATGCCTGTCTTCTCCCCTTTTTTTTGTTCTTCTAAATCCAAAATCCGAAATGCCTTGTCCGCAGCTGCATTTCCATTCATTGCTACATGGAAAAAGGAACCAAGCTTTCTCATAGGAAGGAAAAATTCCGCAGATACCAGAATCATAAAGATACAACCTTCAAAGCTCATAGCCCCCTGCATATACTCCCAGATGGACAAGGCCGCACCCAATGCTGCTCCTCCGTAAGCAATCAAATCCATTACGATAATAGAGTTCAGCTGCATTTTCAGCACATTCATGGTTACAGTACGAAAGTCTTCCGCTTCCTGATCCATTCGTTTGGCATAGGCCTCATCTGAGCCATAAATCTTCATGGTCAGAAGGCCTTGAATGTCTTCCAGGAAGGTGTCTCCAAGGGAGGTATATTTTCCCCAATAGGTATGCAAAAGACGTTTTGCCACTTTTTGCACGATGACAATACAAACAGGAATCAATGGCACGCAGATTAAAAGTACCAGTCCCACCTTCCAGCTAAACTTAAGAGACACCAAAAATAAAATAAAGGGTGCCACCATAGAATAGTAAAATTGAGGCACATAAGCACTCATATAAAACTCCAGCTGGTCCACGCCTTCCGCCGTTACTTGAACAATCTCTGAAGTCGCTACACTTTCCTGATAATTTTTCCCCAAGCGAATTAATTTTTCATAAAGCTTATCCCTCATGGTATTTTTTACCAGATCCGAAGCTGCCAACACTGCTTTATTTTGCAGAGTGACCCCCAAAAAGCGAAGCGCCAGCATAGCAGCTGTAAGGAGCAGATAAAAAGGCAGCAAGGATCTGCCCTTCTCATAACTGCCATCCATCAATAGCGCCGCCATATGAGCTGTCATGCCTATAAAAATCAAATTGGCCAGAAGGCAAAGCAACTGCCCCCCTGCATTCATATAAGTGTATTTTTTCCCTTGACGGAACTCCGCCAATAATCTCTTGTGAAACATCTCCCCTACGCCCTTCTTTTTCCTAATAAATAAATATTACTTGTCCATATTTTTTTCATGAATTAATTCCTTTTTTTAAATAGTTAGCATTATCTAATCTATTATATAATAAGGCAATGCAAGAAAAAACACAAGGTAAAAAGCCAGAAAAAAATGTGCTCTATCAGAACGAAGTTTCCTATACGAAAAAAAACATCCCCAGAAGATTAATCTTATTCTTCTAGGGATGTCTCTTTTTATTTCACTCTATTGCTGTATGATTTTCACATTATTTCAGCATTTCTTCCGTCTCATCGATAACTCTTCCAAATTTCTCCAAGGCAGCGATCATTGGTGCTTCTGTGGCAAAATCTACGCCTGCATGCCGCAGTTCATCCAATGGATCCCTACTGGAACCCATAGAAAGGAATTCCCGATATCTTTTTGCAGCCTTTTCCCCTTCCTTCAGGATAGACTCAGAAAGTGCCACAGCCGCACAATAGCTAGTAGCATATTTGTATACATAGAAAGGACGATAGAAATGAGGAATTCTCGCCCACTCCAATTCCACTTCATCATCAATTACTAATTCCGGACCAAAATATTCTTCAATCAATCTCCGATAAAGTGCGCTAAGGGAGGCCGCATGCAAAGCTTCTCCTCTCTCTGCCATAGCATGAGCTTCTTTCTCAAATTCCGCAAACATGGTCTGACGGTAAACTGTGCCTTTAAATCCTTCCAGATATTGATTCAAAAGAGCAAGCTTTTCTTTTTTGTCCTTGCAGTTTTCCAGAAGCTGCTCCACCAAAAGATTTTCATTAACTGTAGAAGCTACTTCTGCAACAAAAAGTGTGTAGTTGGCATATTGAGCCGGCTGATGGTGGTTAGAATGCCAGGAATGCATGGAATGTCCCATTTCATGAGCCAAGGTAGATACACTGTCCAATGTTCCTGTAAAATTCATCATAATATAAGGATTGGAGTGATAGGTACTCTCAGAATAAGCACCGCCTTCCTTGCCCTTGTTGGGATAGACATCAATCCAGCCATTTGCCATGCCATCCTTTACCGTATTGACATATTCCTCACCCAAAACGGAAACGGCTTCTAATACCATATCCTTGGCTTCTTCATAACTGTAAGAACGGGGAGTGCCCTCAGCCAAAGGCGCATAAAGATCGTAATAGTGCAGCTCATCCACACCCAACATCTTCTTTCTTAGGCTAACGTATCGGTGCATCTGGGGCATCATCTTGTGTACCGCCTGAATCAGCTGATCGTAAACCACTGTGGGAACGTCCTCTGCCGCTGCTGCCATTTCCAAGGAAGACGCATAACGGCGAGCCGCTGCTTCCGCTGTAGCTGCCTTTACCGCACCTGCATATGCTGCTGCAAAGGTATTAATATGTCCCTTATAGGATTTATAAAAACTGCGGAAAGAATTCTCTCGAAGCTGGCGATCCGGTGAGGATTGAAGAAGAATATAATTAGACCCCGTCAATTCATACTCTTTTCCCTGACTGTCCCTAACGCCTTCAAAAGTCATATCTGCATCCTGCAGATTATTGGCCACATTTCTTGGAGCGGCAAATACCTCTCCGAAGCTGGCCAGCAAAGCTTCCTCCGCTGATGTCAGCGTATGGGGTTTATTTCTCAGTAAACGGATGAAAATCATTCGATATTCTGCTAGTGCAGGATCGTCCTTCATTTCCTCCAGGGTCTCCTGAGGCAGGGATAAAATCTCTGGATCTGCAAAAGAAAGAGCGGTCAAGGCCTGTACGTATTTTCCATAAATTCTGGCATACATGCCCTGGGCTGCCTCCTGACGGGTATCCTCACTCTTTCTCATAAGAGCATAAGCAAAAAGATCGGACAGAAGATTGTCGAACTCTACAGAGGCCTCGTAATAAGAAGCAATGCTCTTGGCATCCTTCAATTTTCCTTCGTAAGCTGCCAATTTCTCAATCTCTCCATCTAGTTTTACAAGTTCGGCCTCCCAAGCCTCATCATCCTTGTAAAGAACCGTCAAATCCCATTTGTATTTGTCTTCTATTTCATTTCTCTCTTTGATTGTATCAGCCATAAAACCTCCTATAAACTATAACAATCCCAATATTTCCATTCCCTTTGCCAGACCATCCCGATACAGAGAATCGGTAAAGGGATATTTCTCTTTCATTTCCTTTGGGGCATCTCCCATGATCATGGGATGCCCTACCGTATCCAACATGGGCAGGTCATTTCCACTGTCTCCAAAACCATAGGTATCCTCCCTGGGAATTCCCAACTCTTCCATAATCTGCCGAACTCCGGAACCCTTATCATAATTTTTCAAGGTAATCTCAATATAGGCATACTCCTCATGAGAGATAACATGAAACCAGGGAGATAAGTCCTGGGATAAGTCGGGAAGAATGCTTTTATCCTCCGGATATCCTGTCAGCTTTGCCAGACGATTGGGCAATTCCCAGATAGGTCTATAGTAGGACCCATAGTTTCTCTGTAAGGCTTCTTTAATAGGGAGGAAATTCTCCGGCATAAAATCAGGATCATAATAAAAATGATCGGGATTTTCCACATAAAAGGGAACCTTGTATTTTCGCAAAATGCCAATGATATTTTGGCAATCCGGGCCTGTCACTGCCGCATTAGTCAAAACCTTATCCCCCACCGTCACGTAGGTGCCACAACCCCGCACCCCTCCAGATAGGGGTAAAGCCCGCACCTCCTCCGGTATGGAACTAGCACCACGGCCGGTGCAAAGCATAGCATAATTCCCATTCGCCACACACTTACGCACTGCTTTTACCGTACTTGCCGGCACCCTGCAATCATTACGGAACAAAGTGCCATCTACATCAAAAAATATCAGCTTTTTTCCCATTGTCTCATCCTTACTACCAGCGGAATTACCATAACTACCCACACAATAGGCTCTACCAGAATAACTCCGTTATAGCCCATAGCAGGTACAATGGTTGCTGTTAAAATTGCCTTTCCCACCAGCTCAATTCCACTGGAGATCAAGGGTGTTATTCGATCACCGATTCCCTGCAGAGAATTACGGCTGGTAGAAATCACAGCCACCACAACATAGAGAATGGTATCAATCTTCAAATATTTAGCAGCTGCATCAATCATTTCCTGATTATTGCTGCCGGTAATCATCTGCACCAGAATTGGCGATAAAAGATAGGCAATCAATAGTACAATGACGCACCATCCACAGGTTATCTGATAACCAGCCCTTACTCCCTTAATGATTCGATCCTTCTTGCCAGCCCCCAGGTTTTGACTGCAGTAGGTTGCCATGGTATAGCCCACGGAAGAAAATACCACCATAAGCACTTCTGTGATTTTTCTTGCCGCCGTCTGAGCCACAATGTAGGTATCCCCAAGGCCATTGATCGCTGTCTGCAGAATCAAGGATCCAATGCTGACCAAAGAATTCATAAAGCCCATAGACAAAGCCGTCAAAAACATGCTTTTGGCCATAGCCGGATCCAATTCTCCTAAATCACCCTTTCTCGGACGGAAGAAATCATATTTTCTCAGAAGATATATGGCACAAATGACTAAGGTTATAGCCTGAGAGACAACCGTTGCTGCGGCCGCACCCCAAACGCTGGTGTGGAAATATCCCAACATCAAAAGGTCTCCCACCACATTCATACCTACGGATAAAATCAAGGTCAAAAGTGGAGTTACACTGTCTCCGATGGCCCGGGCGGAAGCCAAAAGCACATCATAAATCATGGTAACGATCATACCTGTTACAACAATTCGAATATAATCCCCAGACACCTCAAAAAGATTCTCCGGCACATTCAAAAAATGTAAAATAGGATTCATGGCAAGTAAGGTCAAAAGCACTACCCCAAGAGATAATACAAAACCCATAAGCAGGGCAGAAATAAAGGAAAGTCTTACCCTTTTTAGCTCTCCCCCACCAAATTTACGGGCCGTCATAATGGCAAATCCATTGGAAAAGCCCATAAAAAGTCCTGTATACAAAGTTGTTAAAACCGTGGTGGCACCTACCGCTGCCAGAGCCTGATCCCCCAGAAATGTACCAACAATTCGGGTATCGGCAATGCTATATGTCAGCTGCAGCAGATTTCCCAAAAGTATGGGAATGGTAAAGCGCAATATAATTTTCAGGGGCGATCCCTGTGTCATATCTTTCATAATGTACTTCCTCGATCCTCATTATTTTTCTAAACATGGCGAATCTCTTCGATTTTTCCGTCATCCAATTTCAAATATCCTAAAACCCTAGGCCACCATACCGGACTTCCCGTCACCTCAAAACGGAAGGCCCGATTTACCCGATCCAGCATTTCCTCCAGACCATTATCCCTTGGATAGCAAAGTGCAATATTCACATAAAAAGTCCCCTTTGCAATCTGCCCCAGAGGTATTCTAATATCC
>CAVBGA010000058.1:0-2114 GCA_963594675.1 Lachnospiraceae bacterium | reverse complement strand
CACTTTCAATAGAATCCGCCAAACGTTTCTCAATCCCTGGCTTTACCAACAATCGGTCCACCACAATAGAAATATTGTGCTTTATATTTTTATCCAGACTAATCTCCTCTGAAAGTTCATATTGATTTCCATCAATAATCGCGCGGACATAGCCATTTTTCTTTGCCTGAGCCAGCAGTTTTTCATGTCGTCCCTTTCGTCCCCTTACCACAGGAGCCAAAAGCAGGATCTTCGTACGCTCCGGCAGCTTCATAATCTGATCCGTCATCTGATCCACCGTCTGTCGGGCAATTACCCGGCCACATTTCGGACAATGGGGCGTGCCAATTCTGGCATAAAGGAGGCGGAGGTAATCATAGATTTCAGTTACCGTGCCTACCGTAGAACGGGGATTTCTGTTGGTGGATTTCTGGTCAATAGAAATTGCCGGTGACAAACCTTCTATCGTATCCACATCCGGCTTTTCCATCTGTCCCAGAAATTGTCTGGCATAAGAGGATAAGCTTTCCATATAACGACGCTGTCCTTCTGCATAAATAGTATCAAAAGCCAGAGAGGATTTTCCTGAGCCAGAAAGTCCTGTAAATACCACCAGTTCATTGCGGGGAATATCCACGTCAATATTCTTTAAGTTATTTTCCCTGGCTCCCCTTATTTTGATATATTCTTTCTTGCGATTACTCAAGGTCTTCCTCCTTTTCCTGTTTCCTACAAAAGGAAATCCGCCATAATTACATTGGACACAGATATGCCCTCTTTTGTCAGCGCCAGCCATCCATTCTGATAGCTTACATGTCCGCTGTCTACATAGCGCTGAATCACATTGCCATATACCTCTTCCAGACTTTTTCCAAAATTATGGAAAAAATCCTGAGATGAAATTCCCTGCATCATACGAAGGCCTAAAAAGACAAATTCCTCCATGCAGGCCTTCTGATCCAGGATTTCTAGATTTTTTCTGATTTTTTTTATTTGACTGCAACATTCTTCGGGATTATCCGGGGCCATGCTGCCGGCAAGATTCAGATATTCTTCCATACAATCTGTATTGGAAAATCGCCTTTCCCGCCACAAGGAAGCAGCACCCAAACCAAACCCCAGATAGGGAACCCGCCGCCAATATCCTATATTGTGGCGGCATTCATATCCCTCCCTGGCATAATTGGATATCTCATAACGATGATAACCCGCCTCTTCCAGATATTCCCCTGTATATTCATACATACGCCGTTCTTCCTCTTCCGAAGGCAAATCCAGGTCCCGATTCGCAAAAGGGGTGCCTGGCTCCACAATCAGGGAATAGGCAGATATATGTTCCGGCGCAAGTTCTTTCACTCTCTTTAGACTTCTTTCCAGTGAGGCCAGATTCTGACCAGGAATCGCCGTCATCAAATCCACATTAACATTGGAAAAGCCAGCCTTTCTTACCAAATCATAGGAATGGAGAAAATCCTCAAAACTATGAATTCTCCCCAAGGTCTTTAGCTCTTTATTGTCCGCCGACTGCAGGCCCAAACTCAAGCGATTGATTCCGGACTCCCGGTAAATGTGCAATTTCTCTGCATCCAGAGTCCCCGGATTAGCTTCCATGGTAATCTCCGCATCCTCTGCCAAAGAAAACTCCCTATCAATTTCTTCCATCAAGCTGGCAATCCATGCAGCATCCAGAAGGGAAGGGGTGCCGCCACCGACAAAAACACTAGTTACCTTATTCTCTTCCCCCAGAAACCTGGCAACTCCTCTAATTTCCGCAAACAGAGCCTGCATATAGGCATCCTGGGCATCCTTTCCTCTAGGGAAAGAAAGGAAATCACAATAATCGCATTTTTTAGCACAAAAGGGAATATGTACATAAAGCTCCATTCGCTGCACCTCCCTGATAAAAGAAGACAGGCTGCAAAACCCTCCCTCAGCTCTTATGAAGCGGCAAACAACTATTGTTATAGTTAATTTCAACCCCTGCTGTCGGTAAATTGGATCTTGCAGTCCTGTTCTAAACCTGTTTTCATGGAAACTGTTTTATCAACAGTTCTCACAAATTAATCTTCATCTAATTTCAAAACGCTCATGAAGGCCTTTTGCGGAATTTCTACGCTGCCCACCTGACGCATACG
>CAVBGA010000057.1:0-14009 GCA_963594675.1 Lachnospiraceae bacterium | reverse complement strand
CATCCTTATTCTTCTGGAAGGGACGACGACCTTTGCCGAAATTTTTTCCTTCTGGTGTTGCCGCATTCTGTGGACGAAAAACCTGCACAATATTTGATTTCTTCTTAGGTTTTGTCTCAGAAGACTGTTCTACATTTTTCTTTTCTTCATTATTTTCAAAATTTTCACTCAATAGGATTACCTCCTTCTCATTAAATCAATGTCCGTTTCACAACCTCAGCCAGATTTTTATCTGTCACTGCGAGGGAAGCCCGGAATTCTCTTCCAATGGCCTGTCCTAAAAGTTCTCTGTCACCCCATATGCAATAAGGTGTGTGATAGTAGCTACACATATCTTTGAACTTCTTCTTTGTATTGTCAGAGGCATCCCCGGCCAATACCACCAGGTAAGCCTTCTTGCTTTTTACAGCTTTTTCCGTCTGGAACTCACCACTCACCACTTTTCCAGCCTTCATGGCAAGCCCCATAACAGATGCTACTTTATCTATCTGCAATCTGATCCAGCTCCTTTTCTAATTCCTGATAAAGATCCTTGGGAATCGAAACCTTCAAGGAACGTTCCAAACCCTTATTCTTAATAGCCTTTGCCAGACACTCCCGGTTAAAGCAAAGATAAGCTCCTCTACCATTTTTCCTTCCGGTCACATCCAACACAATCTCATCCTCAGGTGTTTTTAGGATACGAATCATATCTTTTTTATTTTTCATTTCCTGGCATCCGGTGCATTTGCGCATCGGCACCTTGTTTTTTTTCGCTGTATTTTTCGTACTCATGTTCACTATCTTCTTCAGATATTGTTTACTGCTCTTCCTCTGCAGATTCTTCCACAGAAGTCATCTCCTCTTCCTCATCCGCATACTCATCTACAGAAGCGATCTCCTGCTCTTCGTCTGCGTACTCTTCTACGGAAGCAATCTCCTGTTCTTCGTCTACATACTCTTCTGAAGTCTCACTTACACTGATTTCCTCATTTTCTGCAGACTCACCTTCTGTCGCATCATCGGAAGATTCTCCCTCAAAGCTAGGTTCTGCATAATCTTCGAAATCTCCCTCTTCCCTAGCCTGAGATTCACTCTTAATGTCGATCTTAAAGCCAGTAAGTCTTGCTGCAAGTCTTGCATTCTGTCCTTCTTTACCAATGGCAAGAGAAAGCTGGTAATCCGGAACAATAACTTTTGCAATCTTCTCATCCAGATCTGCTAATACAGATACTACCTTAGCAGGACTTAATGCATTCTCGATCAGAAGAGCCGGGTTCTCATCCCAGTTAATAATATCAATTTTTTCGCCTCTCAGCTCATCCACGATAGCATTTACTCTGGCACCATTCATACCTACACAGGCACCTACCGGATCAACGTCAGGATCATTGGACCATACCGCCATTTTTGTTCTTGATCCTGCTTCACGAGCAATGCTCTTGATCTCAACGATACCATCTTTCACCTCAGTTACTTCTTCCTCAAAGAGTCTCTTTACCAATTCTGGATGAGTTCTGGAAACCTGGATTCTTGGACCTCTTCCTGTATCTCTAACTTCCAGAACATATACCTTGATTCTCTCTGTAGGCTGAAAATGTTCTGTTCTAACCTGCTCTGACTCATTCAGAACAGCATCTACTTTACCAAGATTTATACTGATGTTGCGTCCCATTTTTCTCTGAACAACACCAGTCATAATATCTCTTTCTTTCTCATAATATTCGTTATAAAGAACTTTTCTCTCTTCCTCACGAATTTTCTGCAGAATAATATTCTTTGCATTCTGAGTTGCGATACGTCCAAATTCCTTAGATTTAATCGCCACATTAACAATATCACCGACTTCATATTTGGAGTCTACCATCTTTGCGTCAACCAGACTGATCTCCATTACAGGATCCTCTACCTCTTCCACAACCGTCTTGGCAGCGAGAATCTCAAATTCTCCAGTTTCGCGGTCAATGTTTACTTTTACATTGTCCGCTTTGCCAAAATGATTTTTGCAGGCCTGAATCAAGGATTGCTCAATGGCTTCCAACAAGGCATCTTTGCTGATATTTTTTTCTTTTTCCAGATAGGTTAACGCTTCCATTAACTCTGTATTCATTTTTTTCTAATTCCTCCTTATGTTTTATCACTATTATGTTAAAAATCAAATGCAAGCCGTATCAGGGAAATACTGCTCTTTTCAAATGTTCTTTCCGCACCATCCTCTTCTGCAATGGTTACGGTGTCCTGATCATAGGATTTGAGAATTCCGTAAAATTCCTTACTGCCATCAATGGCACGGTAAGTACGGATCTCCAGATTTTTCCCTATACTGCGTTTATAATCCTTTTCCTTTTTCAGGGGCCGTCCAAGACCGGGTGAACTTACTTCCATAATATAAGCATCTTCAATATAATCTTCCTGATCAAGAAGATCACTAAATGCTCTGCTGACTGTCTCACAGTCATCTACAGTGATGCCACCTTCCTTATCAATATATGCACGAAGATACCAGGTCCCTGCTTCCTTGACATATTCTACATCTACCAGTTCAAAACCCTCGGCATCAATGATCGGCTGCAGCAGGCTCTCTGCCTTCTGCTCATAAAGCTCTCTTTTGCTCATCTTCACCCTATCCTTCTTCTCAACACCTGCAAGATCCTCTCTAACAGCATTATTGCACTGTCTTCCCAGCAACAAGCTGGCGGACCTTAATCAGATGCACGGCAAACAAAAGAGTGGGCTTTGCAAGCCCACTCCCAATTAAATCACTATGTACCTTAACAACTGTAACACTTTCATTAAAAAAATGCAAGTCCCGTAGAAAATTAATAGCATAAATCTTCCAAAAATCACACATTCCTTGTTTTATATGCGAATCTTTACACCTTTAGCACCATGTTTGCCAAGTTTCAGCTTATTGAGGGTAACTTCCTTCTCTTTATAGGAGATGGTATAATCCATCCTGCTTCCCAAAAGATAGGCCTCCTCAACATAATCATCTTCATCCATACGGATTCCCTTGACCCCCTTGGTTGTCTTTTTCTGACATGGTGTCTCCTCTTTGAGGAATTTCAAGAAAGCACCCTTATGGGTCTGAAGCACCAGATATTCCATATTATCACACATACCAGCCATCACCACTTCATCATTCTCTGCTAGCTTTGTTGCCGCTGTGGTACGATAGGTCACATCAAACTCGCCGCCTTCCACTCTCTTAATCAGGCCATTCTTCGTGACAAATACCATATGTTCATTCTTCAGTTCTGCCAAGCAGCAAATATAAAGCAACTCTTCATCTGCTGTACTATAATTACAATAATTGTCAATGGGCATTCCTTTATCCCTGAATTTGCCAAATGGCAGTTCTGCAATCTTTACCGTATGCATTTTTCCTGCTCGGGTAAAAAGGCAAAGCTTATCCATATTGCTGGTTTGAATCACATAATGGTATTCTTTATCAGCCGCTTCCGCATTTCTGCTATAGGTTGCCTTATCCACTGTTTTCACATAGCCAAAGCGATCAATTAGAACGCAAACATCCATTTCCTCCACTTTCTTCTCCTCAAATACAGCTGCTGCTGCATTCTCGATAGAAGTTTTCCTTGCTTTGGCAAATTCTTTCTTTATTTTCTGGAGATCCTTCACAATTACTTTAGCCATGGAATCATAATTATTCAAAATGTCCTCATAACTGGCAATATGCTGCAGAGTCTCCTCATGTTCTTTCATCAGTGTGTCGATCTCAAGGCCAATCAAACGGTAGAGGCGCATTTCAAGAATAGCGGTAGCCTGCCGAGGGGTAAAACGAAGCTGAGCCGCTTCTTTTCGAGAGGATTTCCTGCGAAACTTAATCCCCTCTGTATTACCCATGGTCAGACAGTCTTTTACCTGCTGCTGGCTCTTGCTGCCCCTAAGAATTTCTATGATCAGATCAATCACATCACAGGCCGCAATCAAACCTTCCTGTATTTCCTTCTTCTCCAGTTCTTTTTCCAGAAGATTGCGGTACTTTCTGGTACACATATCAAACTGAAAATCGCAGTGATACTCTATAATTTTTTTCAAACTTAAGGTTTCTGGCTTGCCATCTGCCACCGCCAGCATATTTACACCGAAAGTATCTTCCAACCTTGTTTTTTTATAGAGCATATTAACAAGATTATCTACATCTGCTCCTTTTTTCAATTCCAGAACAATACGTATTCCTTCTTTGGAAGACTGATTGGAAATATCCACAATATCCGTGGTCAGACGATTTTCTACCAGAGAGAAAACATCATTTAGAAATTTACCAATATTGGCGCCGATCATGGTGTAGGGAATCTCCGTGATTACAATCCGACTTCGTCCGCCTTTAAGCTTTTCCGTCTCCACTCGTCCCCGCACCCGAATCTTACCGCTTCCTGTCTCGTAGATTCGCAGAAGGTCATCTTTATTGACAACAATACCACCAGTAGGAAAATCCGGACCTTTCACATAGTTCATCAACTCTCCTACAGTAATGTCTTCATTTTTCATATAGGCAATGACGGCATCCACTACCTCTCCCAGATTATGGGGTGGAATGCTAGTGGCCATGCCTACGGCGATTCCATCTGCTCCATTAACCAAAAGATTGGGTACTCTTACAGGAAGAACCTCAGGCTCCTTCTCTGTCTCATCAAAGTTAGATACAAAGTTGACTACATTCTTATCCATATCCGAAAGATAAACTTCCTGTGTCACCTTTTCCAGACGAGCCTCGGTATATCGCATTGCCGCAGCCCCGTCTCCCTCGATAGAGCCAAAGTTACCATGTCCATCCACCAGGGGCATACCTTTTTTAAAGTCCTGAGCCATAACCACGAGAGCATCATAAATAGAACTATCTCCATGGGGATGGTATTTACCCATGGTATCCCCCACGATTCTGGCACACTTACGATAAGGTCTATCATAACGAATTCCCAGTTCGTACATATCATAAAGAGTACGCCGCTGAACCGGTTTCAAACCATCTCTTACATCCGGAAGAGCACGAGATACAATAACACTCATAGCATAGTCAATATATGACTTTTGCATAAGCTCGGAATATTCCGTTTTGATAATATGTTCTTGACTACTCATCCTCTACCTCCTAAATATCAAGTTCTGCATCCCGAGCATGCTCATAGATAAAGCTCTTCCTCGGAGGAACATCTGATCCCATAAGGATCCCTGTCACCTCCGATGCCATCCTGGCATCTTCAATCTCTACCTGCTTTAATACCCGACGTGCCGGATCCAATGTTGTCTCCCAAAGCTGCTGGGCATCCATCTCTCCCAAACCTTTATATCTTTGAAGAGTAAATTTTGATTTATGAGTTTTCTTGTACTTCTCAAGAGCTTTATCATCATAAAGATATTCTCCTTCGCCCCGAGAAGGCATCACCTTGTAGAGAGGCGGCATGGCAATATAAACATGCCCCTCATAGATAAGCTCCGGCATAAAGCGGTAAAATAAGGTCAGTAACAGGGTGGAAATATGTGCACCATCCACATCCGCATCCGCCATTATTATGATCTTATCATAGCGAAGTTTAGAAATATCAAAGTCATTTCCATAGCCCTCTGAAAATCCACATCCAAACGCATTAATCATGGACTTAATCTCTGCATTGGCAAGAACCTTGTCCATACTAGCCTTCTCCACATTAAGGATTTTACCTCTAATCGGAAGAATCGCCTGAAAATTACGGTCTCTGGCTGTCTTAGCAGATCCTCCTGCAGAGTCTCCCTCTACAATAAAAATCTCGCAGCGGGATGCATCCCTACTTTCACAATTGGCTAATTTGCCATTGGAGTCAAAAGAATATTTTTGCTTGGTAAGAAGATTTGTCTTTGCCTTTTCTTCTGTTTTTCGAATCTTTGCAGAGCGTTCTGCACAGGACAAAACCTTCTTAAGAACTTCTAGATTTCGGTCAAAATAGTGGACAATCTTTTCTGATGTAATTTTAGAAGCCGCCTTGGCCGCATCCTGATTATCCAGTTTTGTTTTCGTCTGTCCCTCAAATCGGGGATCTGGATGTTTTAAGGATACCACAGCCGTCATACCATTTCTGATATCCGCTCCAGTAAAATTCGCATCTTTTTCCTTTAGAATTCCCAACTCTCTCGCATAATTATTCATCACGGCAGTAAAGGCAGACTTAAAGCCAGTAAGATGAGTTCCTCCCTCAGCATTAAATATGTTGTTGCAGAAACCTAGAACATTTTCGTGAAATTCATTAACATATTGAAAGGCACATTGAACCGTAATTCCATCTGCCTCTCCTTCAAAGTATACCGGTTCACAGATTTGCTCCTGTTTCTTATTCATTTCCAGAACAAAGCCTGTAATTCCTTCCGGTTCATGATAAACAATTTCTTCTTCCTTATTGTCTCTCAAGTCTCGAAAATAGATTGTCAATTCCGGATTCAAATATGCCGTCTCATGCATTCTGCTCTTTACTTCTGCAGCAGAAAAACGAGTTACCTCAAAAATCTCCGGATCTGGCAAAAATTGAATCTTTGTGCCCGTCGCCTTTGTTTTCTTAATCTTAGGAAGCAAACCATCTATCAAATCCATGATGGGAATGCCTCGTTCATAGCGATCCTGGTGCACATATCCGTCACGACTGATTTCTATTGACAGCCAGGAAGACAAGGCATTCACCACAGAAGATCCTACTCCGTGAAGTCCTCCACTTGTCTTGTAAGCTGAATCATCAAACTTACCTCCAGCATGTAGGGTGGTAAATACCAAACGTTCCGCAGAAACTCCCTTTTCATGCATGCCCACAGGAATACCACGTCCATTATCTTCTACCGTACAGGATCCATCACTTTCCAAAGTAACATGAATCTCCGTGCAATATCCTGCCAAATGCTCATCAACGGAATTATCTACAATCTCATAGATCAGATGATTAAGTCCTTTTCTCGAAACACTTCCTATATACATGCCAGGACGTCTACGCACCGCTTCCAGTCCTTCCAAAACCGAAATACTGCTGGCATCGTATGTATTCTTCTTTGTCATAATTTATTAAACCCTATTACTTCCTTATTTCTAAATTGTAATTTATCATAACATATCTTTCATTGGTCTTCAAGTTTTTTTCGAACACACGTTCTTTCCAAGTCATCTAGTCATTCAATCTACATCCCATGATATAGAATTTTCAAGTATCACAAGCTATATCGCAAATTTACAATTTTGAATGTTCAGACAAGAAAAAAACCTGAAGTGATGAACTCCAGGTTGCAACAGTCGATAGGGGAATCGAACCCCTGTTTCCGCCGTGAGAGGGCGGCGTCTTAACCGCTTGACCAATCGACCATATTAAAGCTGTAATGCGCATCGCGCTTTATTATAATAACAAAGCCCACTAGAAATTGCAAGTACTTTTTTTATTTTTTCTGTATTTTTTAAAAATAGCAAATTTTACTATTTTCCAATAAGAGCTTCCCAGCAACTCTTTATGAATGCATACAAGAGAAAGAAAGCACAGGTGTGAGCAATTTTCCACGCACAACCCATGCTTTTATCTACTCTTCTTATGAATATAAATAAACCGAATCTTTTTATTATGCCTCGATTACTTTTACTCCCTCATCTGTTCCCACAATGATTCTCTTGCACATTTTCAGGAACTGACCTGTTTCAAGGACACCTACGATTCCACTTACATTTTTCTTAACACTTTCAATATCAGCCGGTACATCCAGATGCAGGTCTACAATGTAATTGCCATTATCTGTAACAAAAAGCTGATCATCTTTCATACGCATGGTTGGTTTGTAGCCCAAATCTTCCATTTTCTTGAAAACAATCTTATAACCATAAGGAAGAATCTCAATAGGAAGTGGGAAAGCTCCCAGTGCATCTACCAATTTACTCTCATCCATAATCCAGATAACTTCCTTTGCCAAACTGGCTACTACCTTCTCACGGAAAAGAGCTCCGCCGCCACCTTTTGTTGCATTAAAAGCACCATCAATCTCATCCACGCCATCAATGTCCAAATCGATATGATCTACTTCATCAATGTCCAGAAGGGGAATGCCTAACTCTCTAGCCTGCTGCTCTGTTGCCTTAGATGTGGGAACGCCCTGAATCTTCAAACCGTTTTTCACCATCTCTCCTACCTTGTCCACCATATATCTTGCTGTGGAACCAGTTCCAAGACCTACAACCATACCATCTTTGATATACTCAGCTGCTTTCTCACCTGCAATTTTCTTCTGATTCATTTGCTACCTCCTCAAAATATGTTCGCATTATGATATGTGGAATTTAACGCTCTTTTCTTATTTAAAGTTCCATAGCATATAAAAGAGCGCCAACTCACAATCACCCATGACAACATTATAGCATTCTCAAACTTTCAAGTATAGATATTACTTATTTTTGTGCACTTTGTATGTCATGATGTCTATTTTTTGTCTATTTTTACAGTTGTGAATTATTTTCTTCTTGCATATTCTTCATTCAATGTTATAATGGAGACATATGTAATATAGGTAGATATGGATTAAATGCATATGCAAATCAGGGAGGTAATGACAAATGAAATTACAAAACATTGAACAGGTACATGAGTTTTTAAAAATCGTAGATGACTGTCAGGGAGATGTTTATCTTACATCTCAGTATGGTGACAAATATAATCTTAAATCAAAATTGAGCCAGTATATCGCTGTAGCTGCTCTTCTTGGCGAGCACGGTGAGGAACTGGAAATCTGGTGTGATCACAAGGATGACGAAGCTGTTGTTCTTAAATATTTAACAGAGCATCAGGAGATCATGTAATTCGGGTATTGCCCAAAATTATTCAATTTATTTTATTGAAGATTCAAGAGATTAGAGACCGGACAAGTTTGTTCGGTCTTTTCTCAATGTCATATCATACAAAAAGTTGCCGGTAACAATTTCATAAAATTATTGAGTCTCCCTCCTTCATGTACTATAATGTCTACTGTTCGTTGCAATCTATTTCATCAAAGCAACTCATATTTAGCTTAATGCATTTAACAAAATTAGCAAGAAAGGAAGCAATGCAGTTCATGAAAAAAAAGAAAATATTAGGAGTACTTTTATCTATTTGTCTTTGCTCCGGACTTCTTAGTGGATGTAATATAGCCAATCCCCTGGGAACTACTATGGTGGACGAAGAGGCTGACACGGTAGAGAGTCAAACTGATATGACTGGAAGCTGGACAGTTCCAGGCAAAGATCTTACTATTACTTTCAAGGAGGACGGTAGCTTTGAAAGCAGCGACGGAATTAAAGGCAGTTACTCTTTCCAATCCTCCAATAGCAATTTTTCTTTAGCAGATTATTTTGAAAACGTAGAGTATTTATCCTGTATTAGCGACGAGGACCAGAGCACTTACATGACCGGAGCCGTCTTAGGAGATTGTATCTCTGGCTTTTTGGAAGAAGATGGTGTGGAACGGTACTTTGTTCGCACAGACAGAGAGGAAGTAACAGCAGATGAAATTGCCGGCAGTTGGGATGATGTTTATGGAGATGATTATTCTGTAACCTTTAATGAGGATGGCACCTTAAAAGAAGGAAAGAATGAAGGAAGCTATACCTTAGAGCAAAATGAAGATTATGGTACTACCGTCACAATAAAAACAGACAAAACAGACAGTACCTACGCCATTATCCCCTATGAAAAATATCTATTTATGTATCGAGTTGGAAGTTATGCAATGTATCAGTTACAGCCATCTGAAAACTAAAGCAAAAAAACCTGTCTCAATAGATGAACTATTGAGACAGGTTTTTTTCATCAGGGCGGTAAGTTTTAAGGATACCTTTATACCTTTTATTTTACTAATTAATGCAAATCTACAAGAACAACATTAATTATTTACCCAGGCAAAGTGGAGAGAATACGATGTACATTACAACTACAACAATAATACCCACGATAGCCCAGACTTTTCCAGTTTTCCAACGATCCATACTGATAACACCTGCATCCTCGATCTCGAAATCTGTTTCTCTCGGTGCAACCTTTGTGCAAACGTAATAGATAATAGATTCAAGAACAAAGAGAGCAAATACCCAATACAGATAATGCCATTTCTGGCAGAACGGAATTACTTTTGTCAATCCATACAGTACAATATGTACCGGTACACAAATCTTCGGAGCAATGGAAGGAACTCTCTTGCAAAGCATACCCCAGAGAACTGCAGTAAGAATCGGCATAGAGAAGAATCCCCAACACTCATTAATAAAGTTCATGATACCTGTTCCAAAGTACATTACAAATGGAGAGATGATAATAGCAATTATACCAACGATCAATCCAAAATACTGACCTACTTTTACGCATTTTTTTGCAGATGCATTTTTACCAAAGTAAGGTTTCCAAAGATCCAATGCAAAGATTGTAGAAGAGGAATTCAGTACTGAGTTAAAGGATGACAAAATCGCACCGAACATTACAGCTGCAAAGAAACCTAAAATTGGTTTCGGAAGAACTTCAAGAACCAGAAGCGGATAAGCCTGGTCAGCTGCAACTCCTACAGATGAATCAACAGTTCCCTGTGCTGAAAGCAACTGGTAAGCGATGATACCTGGAACAACGATAATAAATACATCCAAGCACTTGAAGAAACCTGCCCAAATTGCACCCTTCTGAGATTCTGCGAGGTTTTTTCCACCCAACGCACGCTGAATAATAGACTGATTAGTTGCCCAATAGAAAAGGTTGTTCACGAACATACCGGTAAAAAGGAGTGGCCACGGAATGTAAGGAGCCAATGCAGTAGGTGATGACCATGCATTCAATTTTTCTGGTGTTGCTGTAGCAAAATACTGAAGTCCTGCGATAAATCCGCCACCATTTAATTTTCCAAGAGCTACAAAACCAAGAATTGGAACAAGGAAACCACCAATCAAAAGTCCCACACCGTTAATTGTATCAGAATATGCTACCGCTTTCAGACCTCCGAATACAGAATAGCACATACCGATGATACCGGTTGCAAAACAAATAATCAGAATAGCCCAGAAGTAATTTACTCCAAAAATCTCCTGAATGTCAAAAATCTTAACAAGAGCAACTGCTCCTGAATAAAGAATTGTAGGAAGCATTGTTACTACATAGGCAATCAGAAACATACATGAAAACATGTTCTTTGTAAATGTATCATAGCGCATCTGATAAAACTGAGGGATGGTTGCAATATTACCCTTCAGAAATTTAGGTAGCAATATAAATGCAAAGAAAATCAATGCAATAGCTGATGTTGCCTCCCAAGCCATAGATGATATACTACCTGAAAACGCCTGTCCATTTGTACCAACCAACTGTTCTGCAGACAGGTTGGTCATCATCAATGAACCTGCAATTACGATACCAGGAAGTCCATGACCAGCAAGGTAATATCCATCCTCGGTATCAAGTTTTTCGTCGCGAGTTTTCCACCAGGACAGAACAGCTACCAGGACGGTAAAACCGACGAACTCCACTAATGTTAAAACCATTTTTCTCTTTTCCTTTCCCTATACTGACACTTAGGCATAGATTCTCTTACCCCAGAATCATCGGCATAACTCTCCTCATTCGTCTGTCAAAAAGAGACCGCAACCTGATATTGCCCTTTTTGCGACTCGCCGATGCTTCTATGCCAAGCGCAGACACATTATATGTGCCACCCCCGTGACACCTTGTGTATTTTAACACACAAATCACATAACGTCTATAATACTTTTGAAAGATTTTCTTATAATTTGCACAATATTTTTATCTAATTTATACTTATTTTCTACCAATGATTCATTATTTGTACAATTTCGCCAAATTGGACTTCCCGTGTTTATACATGATAAATAAAAACCTGTGATCATATATTTATTTTCTATCTTTGTTTAATTTAGGTCTGTTTTCTTGCGTGCCATTGCGTGTCGTTCTGTTTCAAAATGTATTTGATGATGTTTTATAGTTCTTGACCCCAATTATTTTGGCTCTTATAATTTAAGCAGACGTCTTACTATATAAAAACACGCAAAAGGAGGACTCCATGGAAGCTTATATTGATCTTCATGCGCACTCAACTTTTTCTGATGGCACCTGTTCTCCCAAAGAATTGGTAAATCTTGCCGCTGATATAGGATTAAAAGCTATCGCCCTTACAGATCATGATACGATAAACGGGATTCCCGAAGCCATGCTTCAGGGAGAAAAAAAACAAATCGAGGTGGTAGCAGGCATTGAATTCTCTACTAATTTTATAGGGCATGAGATACATGTCCTCGGCTATGATATTCCCTATGACAATCCATCTTTTATTAAGCAACTGGATTCTTTTATGGATTCTCGAGCTCGCCGAGATAAAGAAATGGTAAAAAAGCTCCAACAACATGGCATAGGTATTTCTTTAAATGCCCTAAAAAAAGCATTCCCTAACGCAGTAATTACCCGAGCTAATTTTGCTCGCTATATGCTGGATCATGGTTATATCTCTTCCATTTCCGAGGCCTTTGATAAATACATAGGCGATTCAGGTCCCTGCTTTGTAGAACGGAAGAAAATTTCACCCACTCAAGCAGTAACTTTAATCATAGAAAATGGAGGCATTCCGGTGCTTGCCCATCCTCTTCTCTACCATCTGTCAGAAGATGACTTATATAAACTTACACGACAAATGAAAGAAGCTGGCCTGGTAGGCATTGAAGCCATCTATTCTCGAAATCATAAGAACGACGAAGCAAAAATGCGGCATTTGGCTCAACACTTTGGTCTTAAAATCAGTGGTGGCTCTGATTTTCACGGAGACAACAAACCAGATATCGCCTTAGGCTGGGGCTGTTTAAAAGAGAATAGTCAAGGCAATTTAAAAATCCCCTACCGGGTTCTGGAAGAACTCCGGAAGGGGATGGTCCAGTAGAATCATGAGGAAACTGCATCATCAGGAAGGGCCTCTGCAGGAATAAAAACTCTTTTGTCCTGCTGCTCTTCCTTCGCTTTCGCCGCATAACTTGCTTCTGTACAAAAAACATCCTGCGCCGTAATCAAAACTTTTCCACGTTTGTCTATTTTTTCATATGTTCCATCTGACTGTAAAATATGTGCCTTCGTATTGTCTCGCAACTGCACATCCAAAATATGCCAAGCTTCTTCTTTTAACTTTTCATCTTCAATAGGGAAGACAATCTCCACACGCCGATCCAGATTACGAGGCATCCAGTCCGCGCTTCCCATGTAAATTTCCTCTTTTCCATTGGCGTAGAAATAAAAGATTCTGGCATGCTCCAGAAAATTTCCCACAATAGAACGTACGGTAATATTGTCGCTAACGCCAGGGATGCCAGTCTTCAGACAACATATACCCCGCACAATCAAATCAATCTTAACACCTGCTGCAGAAGCTGCATAAAGGGCTGCTATAATGTCCCGATCACAAAGAGAGTTCATCTTAGCTACTATCCTTGCCGGATCTCCTTGTTTTGCCCTCTCCGCTTCCATCTCGATCAGATGCAGAAAAGTATCTCTCATCCAAAGAGGAGCAACAATCAACTTATTCCAACTTTGAGGTTCAGAGTAGCCGGACAACATATTAAATACAGCCGTCGCATCCTCACCAATTCTGGCATTACAAGTAAACATACCACAGTCTGTATACTGTTTTGCTGTGGAATCATTGTAGTTACCTGTGCCAAGATGCACATATCTGCGAATGCCATCCTCCTCTTTTCTCACAACCAAGGTAATCTTGCTATGGGTTTTTAATCCCAGAAGGCCATAGATAACATGGCATCCTGCTTTTTCCAGTTTTTTCGCCCAAACAATATTGTTTTCCTCATCAAATCTAGCCTTTAACTCCACCAGCACAGAAACTTGTTTTCCATTCTCTGCCGCCTGGGCTAAAGCAGCAATAATAGGGGAATTGCCACTAACACGGTACAAGGTTTGTTTGATTGCCAGAACCTTAGGATCTGTAGCTGCTTTTTTTACAAAATCAATAACCGGCTGAAAACTCATATATGGATGGTGCAGAAGAATATCTCC
>CAVBGA010000056.1:0-7443 GCA_963594675.1 Lachnospiraceae bacterium | reverse complement strand
TTGGTATCCTTATCTTTGCTTTTTTTAGTGCTTTACAAGGTGCTTCCCAATAGAAAATCCACCTTCCGGAGCCAGATCCCTGGGGCTGTAATTTCAGCCATTGCATGGTCTATTTTTTCCTTGTTTTTTTCCATCTATCTGGATTACTTTAATGCTCTGGATATGTATGGAAGTTTGACGACAATCGTAATGATCATGTTGTGGATGTATTTTTGCATGTTTATATTCCTTTTAGGGGCAGAGGTAAATGCCTATTTTGAACATCAGATTCTTCTTTTTCAAGAGACGGTAATGGAGAAGAGGGAAGTTGATAAGGGAGATGAAGAAGAGTAAAACTTTTTCATCTCTTTCTTTTTGCCCTTGACCTAAACTCAAGTTCAGGTGCTAGAATATAAAGAGCAAGATGCATGACCAGGCAATTTACTAATTAGAAAGTTTTAACTAGGAAAGGTAAAGGAGAATATATTTATGAGCGATGTAAAAATAGCTGGAAAAGATGGAGATAAGTACATCCCTTATGAGCAGAGAAAGGGAGAAAAGTCGGTTTTATATTTTACGAGGGATTTGTCTCCGGAAGGATTAAAAAAGATATACGAAAAGGTAGCCAAGGGTTTGGAAGGAAAAGTGGCTGTGAAGCTGCATACTGGTGAGGCTGAAGGCCCCAATATCATCCCTAGACCTTGGGTGAAAGAGCTACTTGCCGATAAGCTGCCTAACAGTGCTGTAGTTGAAACCAATACCTATTATGAGGGAAGTCGTTATACTACGGAGGCACACAGAAAGACTCTGGAGATCAACGGATGGACATTCTGTCCAGTGGATATTATGGATGAAGAGGGAGTCGCTGCGATTCCTGTAAAAAATGGAAAATGGTTTCAAGAGATGCATGTGGGTGATCATATGTTGCAGTATGATTCCATGTTGGCCTTGACCCATTTTAAAGGTCATACTGTTGGTGGTTTTGGCGGTTCCAATAAAAATATTGGCATTGGATGTGCAGATGGCCGGTTAGGAAAAAAAGAAATCCATACTGTAGTAGGCTCTGACAATCCTTGGAGCATTGTGGAAGAGGAATTTATGGAGCGCATGACAGAATCCACCAAGGCGACAGTGGATCATTTTGCAGGACACATTTCCTTTATCAATGTCATGAGAAATATGTCCGTATCCTGTGATTGTGAAGGCTGTGAGGCTGAGCCGGTGGTGACTCCGGATGTGGGAATTTTTGCTGGCTTTGATATTTTAGCTCTAGATCAAGTCTGTGTTGACACCATATATGCTCTGCCAGGTGGTGGCGGAAAAGCGATGATTGAGCGAATGGAGACCAGACATAGTCTTCGTCAGCTTTCTTACATGAAGGAACTGGGCATGGGCAATGACCGTTATATCATTCTGGATGTAGATCATGAGAATAAGGAAATCAGTATAGAAGATATTGTTAAAAATATTCTTCCAGAGTGGAATCCTGACATTTATAATACCTTTCCAGGAAGAAATAAGATAAGAGCCTAAGCGTTACCCCCTTGACAGCACGTTTCTATGTGTTAAAATGAAGACTGATATGTGAATAGGCTGAGAAGGTGTTTTTAGACATATGCTTTCTGCCAGAGAGAAAAAGTCATCGGCTGTAAGCTTTTTCCAGTTCAGGCATGTGTTGAGTTTCCCACCGGAGCTTCATCTTTGAAATAGAGTAGGAGATGACGTTTAAGGCGCGTTAAGCTTCCAAGAGTCCGTAGCTTTCAGAAGATGCGGGAATTAGGGTGGTACCACGGAATTTATGCTTCGTCCCTTTTGGGGCGGAGCTTTTCTTTTGCTATAGAATGTAAATTGTAGTAACCTTAATCAGCGAAATAAAGCATGAAAAAATAAGGAGAAAAGTTATGAGTGAAAGCATGAAAGACAAGCTGCAAGGCATTATAGAAGAAGCCATGCAGAGTATTGAAGAGTCCGATGCACTTGACAAACTGAATGATGTGCGTGTTGGCTTCCTTGGAAAAAAAGGTAAGCTGACCTCTGTGCTGAAGGGTATGAAGGACGTTGCTCCGGAAGACAGACCTAAGGTTGGTCAGATGGTCAATGAGGCTAGAGAAAAGATTGAGACAAAGCTTGAAGCCAGCAAGAATCAGCTGGAGAAGGCACTCTTGGAAAAGAAGATGGAAGAAGAAGTAATCGATGTTACCCTTCCTGCAAAACGTGCCCGTGTAGGCCATCGTCATCCCAACACTATTGCTTTGGAAGAAGTAGAGCGCATCTTTATTGGTATGGGTTACGAGGTGGCAGAAGGTCCCGAAATTGAGTATGACCTTTATAACTTTGAGAAGTTGAATATTCCAGCAAATCATCCCGCAAAGGATGAGCAGGATACCTTCTATATCAATAAAGATATCGTATTGAGAACACAGACTTCTCCTATTCAGGCAAGAATTATGGAGGAAGGTAAGCTGCCCATTCGTATGATTGCACCGGGACGTGTATTCCGTTCTGATGAAGTAGATGCTACCCATTCACCTTCCTTCCATCAGATCGAAGGTCTTGTGGTAGATAAAAATGTAACCTTTGCAGACTTGAAGGGTACTTTGGAAGAGTTCGCTAAAGAGCTTTTCGGACCGGAGACTAGGACAAAGTTCCGTCCTCATCATTTCCCATTTACAGAGCCCAGTGCCGAGGTGGATGTGTCCTGCTTTAAGTGCGGCGGTTCCGGATGTCGTTTCTGTAAAGGTTCCGGCTGGATTGAGATTTTGGGCTGCGGTATGGTTCATCCTCATGTATTTGAAATGTGTGGCATTGATCCCGAGGAATACACAGGCTTCGCCTTTGGTGTAGGACTTGAGAGAATCGCACTGCTGAAATATGAGATTGATGACATGAGACTGCTTTATGAGAACGATGATCGTTTCCTGAAACAGTTCTGATAAATGGGAGGAAGAATAGATGAATACATCTTTATCATGGATTAAAGCCTATGTGCCGGATCTTGATGTGACGGCTCAGGAATATACAGATGCAATGACTCTTACCGGAACAAAGGTAGAAGGCTATGAGGCATTGGATGCAGATCTGGAAAAAATCGTAATTGGCCAGATTGATAAGATTGAAAAACATCCGGACGCAGATAAATTGATTATCTGTCAGGTAAATATTGGAAATGAGACCATTCAGATTGTCACTGGTGCTCCTAATGTAAAAGAGGGAGATAAGGTTCCGGTGGTTCTGGACGGCGGAAGAGTTGCCGGTGGCCATGATGGAAAGAAAACACCAGGCGGCATTAAAATCAAAAATGGAAAGCTCCGTGGCGTGGATTCTTTCGGTATGATGTGCTCAATTGAGGAGCTGGGAAGTACAAGAGAGATGTATCCCGAGGCGCCAGAGTATGGAATTTATATTTTCCCAGAGGATGCCGTAGTTGGTGAGAGCGCCATAAAAGCATTAGGTTTGGATGATGTGGTTTTCGAGTATGAGATTACCTCCAACCGTGTAGACTGCTATAGTGTTTTGGGTATTGCCCGTGAGGCAGCTGCTACCTTCCATAAAGACTTTGTTCCTCCTGTAGTTGAGGTAAAAGGCAGCGGAGATGATGTAAATAATTATATCAAGGTTTCTGTAAAGGATCAGGAACTCTGCCCAAGATATTGTGCAAGAGTTGTGAAAAATGTAAAAATTGGACCTTCTCCCAAATGGATGCAGAGATATCTGGCTTCCTGTGGCATTCGTCCCATTAACAACCTGGTAGACATTACCAACTACGTAATGGAAGAGTATGGACAGCCTATGCATGCTTATGATCTGGATACCATTGTTGGTGGAGAGATTATCGTAAGAAGAGCCGGAGCAGATGAAAAATTTGTGACCCTGGATGGTCAGGAACGTCAGATGGATGAGGATGTCCTTATGATCTGCGATGCAGAGAAGGCAGTTGGTATTGCTGGTATCATGGGTGGAGAAAATTCCATGATCACAGACAATGTAAAGACTGTACTTTTTGAGGCAGCATGCTTCGATGGAACCAATATTCGTCTTTCTGCAAAAAGAGTAGGTCTTCGTACCGACGCTTCTGGAAAATTTGAGAAGGGTCTGGATCCTAATAATGCAAAAGAAGCTATCGACAGAGCTTGCCAGCTGATGGAAGAGTTTGCTGCCGGTGATGTTGTAGATGGTACAGTAGATGTATATCCCCAGGTAAAAGAGCCTGCACGAGTTAAATTTGACCCGGATCGTATCAACGGACTTCTGGGAACAGATATTTCCAAAGAGCAGATGCTGCAGTATTTTGAGAAAATTGAGCTGGCTTATGATCCAGAAACAGAGGAAATCGTAGCACCTACCTTCCGTCAGGATATTCTTTGCCAGGCAGATTTGGCAGAGGAAGTAGCAAGATTTTATGGATATGAAAATATTCCTATGACCCTGCCTAGCGGAGAGGCTACCACAGGTAAGCTTACCTTTAAAATGCGTGTGGAAGAGACTGCAAGAGATGTAGCAGAGTTCTGCGGCTTCTCTCAGGGTATGTGCTATTCCTTCGAGAGCCCTAAGGTATTTGATAAGCTTCTTCTTGAGGAAAATGATCCTGCAAGAAATGCCATTGTGATTTCCAATCCTCTGGGCGAGGATTTCAGCATTATGAGAACCCTTCCTCTTAATGGAATGCTGACATCCTTGGCAACAAACTACAATAGAAGAAATAAAAATGTAAAGCTTTACGAGCTGGGCAATATTTATCTGGCAAAAGAGCTGCCTCTTAAGGAACTTCCAGATGAGAGAATGCAATTTACTCTGGGTATGTACGGAGATGGAGATTTCTTCACCATGAAGGGTGTAGTAGAAGAATTCTTTGAAAAGGTTGGCATGCATAAAAAAGCAGAGTATGATCCTAAGAGTGGTAAGACCTTCCTTCATCCTGGAAGACAGGCTAACATCATTTATGATGGAAAGGTAGTAGGATATCTTGGTGAGGTACATCCTATGACAGCAGCCAATTATGATCTTCGCACTAAGGCCTATGTGGCTGTGATTGATATTCCTACCGTACTTACATTTGCAAGCTATGATCGCAAGTACGAAGGAATTGCCAAGTATCCGGCAGTATCCCGTGACATCAGTATGGTTCTTCCCAAGAATGTTCTGGTGGGCGAGATCGAGAAAATCTTGGAGCAGAGAGGCGGCAAGATTCTGGAAAGCTATCAGCTCTTTGATGTTTATGAAGGTGATCAGATTGAGGCAGGTTCCAAATCTGTTGCATATTCTCTTTCCTTCAGAGCAAAAGACAGAACACTTGAGGAGAATGATATTTCCTCAGTAATGAAGAAGATTCTTAACGGACTGGAAGGTCTGGGAGCTGTTCTTCGACAGTAAGGTTTTTTATGAAATTATATGTAATTAGACATGGAGAGACGGTCTGGAATACCCAGGCCCGTCTCCAGGGGAAGTCAGATATTCCCCTAAATGAAAAAGGATTAGAGCTGGCCCGGGTGACGGGTCAGTCTCTTTTATCTGTAGATTTTACGGCAGCTTACAGCAGTCCTCTGCTGCGGGCTTATAAGACTGCTGAAATGACCCTGGGAGGTCGTCCGATTCCCATTTATAAGGATGACCGATTAAAGGAGATTGGCTTTGGAGTCTGGGAAGGAAAATCCTGCCGTCCCGGAGATCATGAAATTCCCGAGGAGGATTTTTCCGCCTTTTTTAATGATCCCTTTCATTTTCAGCCACCCCAAGGGGGCGAGCGTATTCAGGAAGTCTGTAAAAGAGCGAATGAATTTATGGAGGAGATTATAGACAAATATAAGCAGGGAGAGGACAATATCTTAATTTCTACTCATGGTTGTACCCTTCGTTGTCTTATGAATTATTTTTATAAGGATAATAGCAAGGGTATTTGGAGAGGCAATGTGCCCCCTAACTGTGCAGTAACCATTGTAGAGATTCAGGGAGAGCAGACAAAGATTCTTGAAGAGGATAAAATCTATTATGATTCCAAGGAAATCAAGGATTATTATGCAGAAGGAGATGAAAAATGAAAACAGCAGATTTTTATTATGACCTGCCTCAGGAGCTGATTGCTCAGGATCCCCTTCTGAAAAGGTCAGATTCCCGACTGATGCATCTAGATAAGGAAAGTGGTGCCATCCTTCACCAGCATTTTACAGATGTGAAGCAGTGGCTCAAGCCTGGGGATTGTCTGGTAATTAATGATACCAAGGTGATTCCAGCCAGACTTTATGGCCAAAAAGAGGAGACAGGAGCGAAAATAGAAGTCCTTTTGCTGAAGCGAAAGGATAAGGATGTGTGGGAAACCCTGGTTCGTCCCGGTAAAAAAGCTCGTCCTGGTGCCAAAATCAGCTTTGGCGATGGCAGACTTAAGGCAGAAGTAATCGATGTAGTGGAAGAAGGCAATCGTCTGATTCGTTTTAGCTATGATGGAATTTTTGAGGAAATCTTGGATTCCCTGGGAGAAATGCCCCTTCCCCCCTATATTACCCATAAGCTGGAGGACAAAAATCGCTATCAGACTGTCTATGCTAAGAATGAGGGATCAGCGGCAGCACCTACAGCAGGTTTGCATTTTACGGAAGAGCTTTTACAGGAAATTCAGGATATGGGGGTTCATATTGCTCATTTGACCCTTCATGTAGGTCTAGGTACCTTTCGGCCGGTTAAGGTGGAGGATGTGACCCAGCACCATATGCATTCCGAGTTTTATATGGTAGAAGAAGATCAGGCAAAATTAATTAATGATGCCAAAAAGTCTGGACATAGAGTGATTTCTGTGGGAACCACCAGTTGCAGAACTTTGGAGTCTGCTACTGATGAAAATGGCTTGGTGAAGGCTGGCAGTGGCTGGACGGATATTTTTATTTATCCTGGCTATCAATTTAAGGTAATCGACGGCTTGATCACGAATTTCCACCTGCCGGAATCTACCCTGCTTATGCTGGTATCAGCCCTGGCAGGAAAAGAGCATATTATGGCGGCCTATGAGGAAGCAGTGAAAGAACGCTATCGTTTCTTCTCCTTTGGTGATGCCATGATCATTATATAGAGGACAGGAGATTTCATGAATAAAGATGAATTTAAAGTAAAACTTGCCCAGTTTCTTATGGAATATAAGGAGCAGACCATAAATGCAGATCTGGTAAAGAATTTTTTCTCCGATATGGAATTGACAGATGAGCAGTTGGCCATGATCATGGAATATGCCGGAGAAAAACAGGAAGAAAGTCATCTTTCGGAAGAGGCAGCTGCCTGTGTGACAGCTTATTTGAAAGATGTGGAAGCGGTAGATTTGGATTTGGCAGGAAAAAAAGAGCTTTTTGCAGCATTTCAAAGAGGAGAGAACCAGGCAGTGGCGACTCTTCATTCTGCCTATGCCAAGATGGTAGCTGAGGAGGCATCTCGTTTTTATCGTCAGCAATTGTCCATGGAGGATTTGCTTCAGGATGCTAGTAT
>CAVBGA010000055.1:0-4606 GCA_963594675.1 Lachnospiraceae bacterium | reverse complement strand
TACCAGCTTATCGTAATCTTCCTCTCTTTGGCTTCCGCCGATAATCTCTCCGATTCCCGGTACCAGGCAGTCCATGGCTGCTACTGTTTTACCATCATCATTTTGCTTCATATAAAAAGCTTTAATTTCCTTTGGATAATCTGTTACAAAAACAGGACGTTTGAATACCTCTTCTGTAAGATAACGTTCATGCTCTGTCTGCAAATCCGTTCCCCAGGAAACTTTATATTCGAATTTATCATTGTTCTTTTCCAGAATTTCAATTGCTTCAGTATAGGTCACATGACCGAACTCAGAATCCAGTACATGGTGCAAACGATCCAGCAATCCTTTATCAATGAATGAATTGAAGAAATTCATCTCCTCCGGAGCATTTTCTAGCACATATGCAATCACATATTTCAGCATACTCTCTGCAAGTTCCATATCATCCTGAAGATCTGCAAATGCCATTTCAGGCTCTATCATCCAAAACTCTGCTGCATGTCTCGTAGTATTGGAATTCTCTGCACGGAAAGTCGGTCCAAAGGTATAAATATCTCTAAAAGCCTGAGCATAGGTTTCTCCATTGAGCTGTCCACTTACCGTAAGATTCGTAGATTTGCCAAAGAAATCCTGAGAAAAATCCACCCTTCCGTCCTCTGAAAGCGGTAAATTCTGCAAATCCAGTGTTGTTACCTGAAACATCTCACCAGCGCCTTCTGCATCACTGCCTGTAATCAGAGGGGTGTGTACATATACAAAACCTCTTTCTTGAAAAAACTTATGAATGGCATATGCCAACAAAGATCTCACCCGAAATACTGCCTGAAATGTATTTGTTCTTGGTCTGAGGTGAGTCATTGTACGCAAATATTCCAGAGTATGGCGCTTTTTCTGCAAAGGATAGTCTGGTGCTGATGCGCCTTCCACAGTTACCTCTTCCGCCTGAATTTCAAAAGGCTGTTTTGCCTGTGGGGTAGCAACCAACTTTCCTTTTACTATGATTGCAGCACCTACATTAAGTTTTGATACATCGGAAAAATTATCCATGGAATCATTGTAAACAATCTGGAGGGTCTGAAAATAGCTTCCGTCATGAAGTACGATAAAACCAAATGTCTTAGAATCTCTGACACTTCGAACCCAACCGCCGACAGTAATCTCCTGATTCAAATATTCTTCACGATTCTTATAAATTTCTCTTATTGTTGTCAGTTTCATATTAATCTCCCATTAATGCCTATTTTCCAAGTACTAATGATACCACGTAATCCTCATGGATTCAAGATTTATCCCTAGTATCTGCAGCACGTATGCTTTGATTCTTGATATAGCTGATAAAAACGTTACCTGCTTCTTCAAAAAGACTTGTACTATCATTAATACCATAGTAATAGGTCTCATCTGAGCCCGGATCACAAAGGATAGTATTATAAGAGTCATATCCTACAATGTTCACTGTACTACCATCAGGTTTAAGAGCAATCACAGCATGCCCCTGGCTCACACAATATAGAACCTCATCCAAGGTACATCCTGTCAAATTCAAGACCTCATAATCACTTCCCAGCTTCTTCTGCAACTTATCTTCGTCAAGAATACCATCTCTTACCGCATCCGGAAGATCTGTGACGGTCAAAAGTTCCTTATCCTGCTTATTGCCACGCTCCCATATATATTGCTGCTTACTGTTTAATACAACACCAGAAAGTGTGTCCGCTTCAAGCACTGCTTGATTTGCCGAAAGTTTTGTATCACTCAAATGGCCTCCTGAAAAAATATAGTATAACGTACTATCATTTTCCGCCGATTCTAGTTCAATAACCTCATCATTCTCAGGTTCTATATATTTTGTCTGTAAAACCAAAAGTTTACTACTTTGGGCAGACTTGGAAAAGTCAATGGCCACTGTAGTTCCTTTTCTCTCACTAGTACTAAGATGTGTCGTCACAGCATTTTCTGTGCTCTTCACATTATTTACAATTTCTTCGCTATCCGTTTCTATATAGGCGCCATCTTTTTTCTCAACACATTTTAGCTCTGCCATGCTATCGCTAAGATTTACTCCAGTCACCCATATGTTATCCTTGCTATATTCTTTCTTTACATCTCCTTCAAGATCCTGTATCAGCACCTTATACATAGCAAAGGTAGTAGTTCCTGTCTCATCTTTCACAATGTCATCATCGTTTGCCAAGCCATAAATCAGATCTTCATTGATAAATCCCAAAACACGAACTTTCTCATTACTTCCAGACTGGATTTTTCCCGTCTCTCCTGACTGAAGGTCCATAATCGTGACATTCTCCGATGCATTTGCATCCATCTCATCCAGCCAAGCAATCGTAGCCTGGGATGAGGATACCGCCAAGCAGTCCGATGATACATTTGCAACCAATATCTCACTGGTTTTCTCATCCATATCTACATGATAGATCTGACCATCCACAAGAAGATACAACTGATTATCTTCGTTGGCATAAGTCAATTTTTCCACATCGTAAGATAAATACTCTGCCGACTTATCGCAAGGAATAAATGCTAGTTCTTCAGTAACATTCCGTTCTGCCAGATAGCGATATACGGCAACTCCCGTCATTCCCTCATGCTTTCCTCGATTCATATAGCCATAAACGACAAAATCGATATCTCCGGCTTCCTTCACCCGAATTACTTTAATACTATGATCTGTATTATCATATCGATAATCTGGATTTTCTGCATTGTCATTTTCGGAACTTCGAAAACCAAACACACAAGAGGTTTTATTAGAACTGCGGTTATAGGTCCAAAGTTCTCCACATTGCTCAAATGCAACAATATCTCCATTTTGATTACTGCTGTAGGTCACCTCTGGATTCACCACGCCTAGATTAATTCCAGCGCTGGTCAACACAGACAAATTGCCATCAAAAACCTGTTCTGCACTTCTGTTGAAATCAAGCAGCATAATACGGGATTGAGAATACCTCATACGATAGAATTCCTCTACCATATAGTGCTCTGTATTGTCATCGCTATCTTGTGACGAAATCTCATAATATTGAGATATGCTGCAGGTTGTTCCGTTAATTTCTTTTATGATTGGTACGGCTTTTACTTTCAAGCTTGGCGACAAAGATCCCCAGGTCAATTGGTCAAAACTGGAATGAATATCAATTTTTGCAAAACTGTTGTTGGTTACCACATCATCCGGCTCAATATATTTGGTCAATCCGGATGCCGTCTCCTTACTCAAACATCTTTCATAAAAGTCCTGAACAAATTCTATATATTGGCTGGTGTTCAGTCCCGCTCTCTGTACGATTCTTGTATAATAATAGGCAGGATTTTCTCCTCCGTAGTTCACCTCAAAACACAGAACATACTCCTGATTCATAAGGATACGGTTCTCTAACGAAAAATCTACCTTTAAATAGCCGTCTTCCTCTGTAAATCCACTGAGTTTGCTATTCTCAATTACTTCTCCAGTCTCAGCTCCCAACACTTTGTAGGAAACACTCTCTATACTATTTCCTTTCTCTTCAATAGCCAAGGACAATTCCCGCTTAGTGGTAATAGGTGTAATACTGTCTCTGGTATATTGAGGATCAAGTTCGCTGGCATTGCCATACATGGGATTCACCAAGGTACCCGACAATTGCATGTACAAAACCGGCATCGTAGGATTTTCTACTTCTTCCTCATTATCCATCAGATCTCTGTTCATCATATTCGAAAAGAATATAATAGCAACAACAAAGATCACGCCTAAAACAACTCCCTTCAGCAGACCTTTCTTCATTTTTTCCCTCCAACATTTAATAACCCATCAAGTGTAGGATGTACTCCCAAATAATCCATACACTCTCTTAATTTATCATTTCTCCTCACTTTTCTGTCTATTTTCACAGCACGTATCAAAAGATTTTTGGGGGTATGCTCCATGTCAATAAATTCCAGAATCTGTGTATCATACCCCTCTTCTTCCAATAACTTTCCACGAATAGCATCGGTAAATAAAGCTGCTGTCCTCTCTTTAATAATCCCATAAGAAAAAATAGGGGCTAGCATCTCATTTGACATCTGCCGATTTAACTCATGCTGACAGCATGGCACCGATAAAATAACATCTGCCTTCCAACGTACCGCCTGATACAAAGCATAATCTGTTGCTGTATCGCAGGCATGCAATGTAACAACCATATCCACAGGCTCAGAACGACGATATTCTGCTATATCTCCCACAAAAAAGTCTAATTTACAAAATCCATAACGACTTCGCAATTCATTGCAATGCTGAATAACATCTGCCTTGAGATCCAAACCGATCACACGTATATCATATCCTTTCATATGATGCAAATAATAATACATAGCAAAAGTTAAATAGGATTTACCACATCCAAAATCAATGATGGTCAGCTCCCTATCCTCCCTCAAATTCGGAAGCACATCCTCAATAAATTCCAAAAAGCGGTTAATCTGCCGAAATTTATCATATTTTGCTTTCACAATTTGTCCATTCGCCTGCATAATCCCCAGATCTACAAGAAATTCGATAGGCTCTCCAATGGGTAAGATATATCGTTTCGCTCGATTATGCTCTAATGATTTTGAGCGAATCAAGGGTGTTTTATTATCC
>CAVBGA010000054.1:0-33557 GCA_963594675.1 Lachnospiraceae bacterium | reverse complement strand
ATCATTAGAAGATCCCGGTCAATATTTACCAAGCGACTTTCTATAGCATTTCCACAATCCACCGCTACTCTTCCTGCCAGAGACAAAGGACGATCAAACCAGGGCGCCATAAGCATGCCGCCATATTTTTCCACATTAAGTTTGACGTAAGAATCTCCTACCTTCATCTCCCCGTCTTCTTTTAAGCGAAACACGGGGGAATCACTATGACTTGCAATTAAGTGAAATCCTTTTAGATTGCTTTGGGGAAGGCGAAAAGCGATAAGAGAAGACTGATTCCTAGTTACATAGTAACTAGCGCCCTTCCTTAACTGCCAGGATTGGTTCTCCTGGAGATGGATAAATCCATTTTTTTTCAATTTTTCCTCTAAACTACGCACTACATGAAAACAGCTGGGGCACTCTTTAATAAAATCCAGCAAATCCTGGACTCTCTCTTTCTCTGTCATTTTATCCGCTTCCTCCTCATACTTTTACTCTTCCATCTTCTCCTTGGCTGTGGCAAGAGCCTGATCTAACTGAGCATCATCTTCCTCATTATCTGAAGCCTCCACTTCTATATCTGGAGTAATGCCCTTTCCATGAATATTTTCACCAGAAGGAGTATAATATTCTGCTGTTGTCAACTTAATATAACTTCCATCTCCCAGAGAAAACATCGATTGTACAATACCTTTACCATAACTTGTGGTTCCTACTAAAGTTCCCACTTCTCTGTCCTTTACTGCCCCTGCAAAAATCTCTGAGGCACTGGCAGAATTTTCATTTATCAAAACAACCAGTGGTATATCTATAGGATTTTCACAATCTGATTCATAGCTTTCCTTATGCCCCTTCTTATCCTTTGTATAGACCAAAAGGCCTTTGGGCATAAATACATTTAGAGTATTCACCACACCAGTAAGAAGGCCGCCGGGATTATCCCTTAAATCAATCACCAGACTTTTTGCCCCCTGGTCCAGCATATCATTGTAAGCTTCTTCAAACTGACTAGCTGTCTTGGCTGTAAATTGATAAATCGCAATATAGCCAATCTGATCATCTTTCATTTCGCTGGATACCACAGGAACTTCAATCTCCTCTGGTGTCATTTCAAAGTCTATGTAGGAATCACTAGAACTACGATATACTGTAATTTTTACCGTATCAGAATCACTATTTTGAATCAAATCAGATATTGCACTTAATTCATATCCTGTTACTTCCTCATCATTCACTTTGTAAAAAACATCACCGGTCTTCATCCCTGCTTTATCCGCCGGGCTATCCTCATAAACATGACCTACTTGAATCTCGTCACTATCTTTTTCCTGAAGCATGATTATGCCAATTCCCTTGTATTCTCCCTGGGTATTTTCATTGGCTTTTTTATAATCCTCCGCATTGTAATAATGAGCATATTTATCATCCAAGCCTTCAATCAAACCAGAATAAATGCCATCTGCCAGTTTTTCATCGTCTGTATCGTAAAGAAAATTTTGTTGAATAATGTTACTAATCTTTTTTATCTTACTTTGCACACCCAATCCCGTTGGAGAATTAGGATTGATCAAATAATCGGCGGCACCTATACCACTGGCTAACAAGACCGCAGCCAAAGCACCGGAAATAAATATCTTTATATCTCTCTTTGAAAATTTTTTCATTTTTCTCCTATAAAAGAATGAAGCTCCAAGGGACAACCGTCCCCTGAAGCCTCCTCATAAATCATATAATTTATCAAACTCGAAGATGTTTTCTCAGTACAAAACGACTTCCCAGAAGTCCAATACCCAGTCCCATAATCAAGCCTGCCGGTATCAATACCTCAAATACCTGCTTCGCACTAAGGAAAGTAATTACACTGGCCAAAGCAGAATACTTTGTCTGCACATACTCAACTGTCTTGTTATAGAGCACATACAAGACACCCAGCGGAATTACAGAGCCGATGACACCAATCAAAAGAGCTTCTATATAGAAGGGAGCTCTTACAAATCCATTGGTTGCTCCAATCAACTTCATAATGCCAATCTCTTCTCCTCGCACCGTAATACCTACTGCAATGGTATTCCTGATCAGGAAAATAGATACAAAAAGTAGCATCAATACCATGGATACCGATACAACAGCCAGCAAACGGTTAAAACTAGAAAGTGAAGATGTGGTATTCTCCGAATAATTTACATTGGACACCCCATCCAGGCCTTCGATATATTCTGCCAGCTCTGTCTGGTGCTCTACCTTATCCACCGTTACTTCATAGTTTGCCTTATTGCTCAAAGGATTGTCATCCTTGAAACCAGCTGCTGCCTCTTCATTTCCAGCAAAATACTCTTCCTGGAACTCTTCCCATGCCTCATCAGCTGATACATACTTAACATTTGTTACCTCAGATCTGGCCTTTATCTGCTCACCAACAGAATCAATGGTTGCCTGATCTGTGCCATCCTCAAAGAAAACCGTCATGGTAACATCCTGCTCTACATTCTTAATAATGTAGTTAGCATTGATAACCACGGCAAATATCAATCCAAAGAGAAAGATACAGGCTGTAATTGTTGCTATGGATGCAAGAGAAAAGGCAAAATTCCTACCAATATTCTTAACGCCCTGCTTTGCATTATAGCCGATAGTTCTTATTTTCATGATATTCACCTTCCTGTTCATCGCTGATAATGACACCGTTTTGCATGGTGATTACTCTTTTTTTCATAGAGTTAACAATGTCACGGTTATGAGTAACTACAAGGACGGTTGTGCCCTGCTTATTAACCTCTTCCAGTAACTTCATAATCTCAACAGAAGTTGTGGGATCCAAGTTACCCGTGGGCTCATCTGCAAGGAGAATATCCGGCTTATTGACCAAGGCTCTGGCAATAGCAACTCTTTGCTGCTCACCACCGGAAAGCTGATTTGGTCGTGACTTATACTTATCTGCAAGACCAACCTGTGCCAGAACCTCTGGAACCCGCTGCTTGATCTCGCTGGTCTTTGCCTCAACCACACGCTGAGCAAAAGCCACATTTTCAAAAACACTTCTATCTTGAAGAAGACGGAAATCCTGGAATACAACGCCCAATTTGCGACGATACTTCGGCACCTTTCTTCTCCACATCTTTGTAATATTGGTACCCGCCACCTCAATAGTTCCTGAGCTGGGTTCCAATTCCTTAAGCAGCAGTCGAATCAATGTCGTCTTACCTGACCCACTGTTGCCGACCACGAAAACAAATTCCCCCTTGTCAATCTGCAGATCCATATGATCAATTGCCATAGTGCTCTTGTCATAGGACTTACTAACGTTCTTTAACGTGATCATGAATTCCTCCTGTAAAGCAATGGACTTTTATTAATAGTCCAAAGTTTCCATATATTGCATATATCTCACTACCATCAGCGCGATCTTAAAGGTGATAGCATCCTCAAATACGCGCAGATCGAGTCCTGTGCTCTTCTGGAGCTTGTCGAGCCTGTACACAAGAGTATTTCTGTGGATATACAGCTGTCTGGAAGTCTCTGATACATTAAGACTATTCTCAAAGAATTTATTAATAGTAACCAGAGTCTCCTCATCGAAATCATCCGGTGAATTATCGCCGAAGATTTCTTTAATAAACATTTTACACAAAGGAATCGGAAGCTGGTAAATCAAACGTCCGATACCCAGAGAACTGTAAGCAATCACATCTCTGTCATTGAAGAAGATCTTACCTACATCCAAAGCCATTCTGGCTTCCTTATAAGATCTGGATACATCCTTCAGTTCACCAACGATGGTACCGTAGGCAATGTGGGGTCCGCCGGAAGTATCTTTTTCTACCATGCTAAGGATGGTTTCCGCTGTATGAGTCAGCTCTTCATAACCGTCTGTCTCCTGCAACTCCTTAACAATAATTACATCTTTTTCATCAACAGCGGTGATAAAATCACTATTTTTCCCTTGAAGCATACCCTTGATGGACTCCAGAAGATTATAATCCTTACTCTGATTCACTTCAAGTATGAATACGGCTCTTTTGGCATTAATGTCAATATGCAGTTTTTTTGCTCTGTTGTAAATATCCACCAACAACAAGTTGTCCAAAAGAAGATTCTTAATAAAATTATCCTTGTCAAACTTCTCTTTATATGCGATCAAAAGGTTCTCAATCTGGAATACCGCCATCTTTCCGATCAGATATAAATCTTCGGATCCGCTAACAATCAATACATATTCCAGTTGATGATCATCATATACTTTAAAAAACTGGCTACCCCTTACCACCTGACTGTCGGCCAGGGATTCCACAAAGTCACGTACCTCTAAGGCACTTGTAAATGGCTCATCCAGAGTAGATACGAGCATCTTGCCCTCAACATCTGTAAGATAGAAATTCACTCTGGAAATTTCTTTAAGACCATCTATTGTATTCTGCAGTATCTGATTTGAAATCATAAGCAGCCCCTCTCTATCTTTTCTTGGTAAAAAGCTAACGCTTACCAGTATTCTAATACATTTTCACAAAAAATGGAAGAGAAACCACAAGAAATCCCATCATTTTTTATTGATTTTGCATAAAAATCGTTTTTGGTTTAAAATTTAGTTATTCTCCAGCTGTTTTTTTAAGTATCTTCCTACCATTTTTGAAAAATTGGTAATATCGCGTATATAAGCAAAATCTTTGCCGAAAATCTTCTTCTCTGCTTCAAGGTCTTTTTCTTCCCCAGCAAAAACTCCTAAAACCGCCACACCCAGGTTTCTCAGTCGCCGCACTTCAAAACCAGTGTCCCGCACAGCATATTCTCCCTGATAGGGATTAGGATTTCTGGCACCGGGACGATTGATGACTACATCATATGGTTTTCCATCACTTAGGATAATCATAATCTTCTGTTCTTCCTCACGATTAATCAAATCCTCTGATATCGCTTTCAATGCCAATCCGTCACGATTGTTGGAGGAAGTAGTAAAATTAAATATCTTTTCATTCTTTTCTTTAGGATCATCATATTCCCGATAGCGCTGCAGAATTGTATAATCCCAAAATGTACAAAAACTCATTACTCTATGGGGAATTCCCACAGCACTTAGAGCCTGCATGAGAATATAAGCCTGAAGTACCACCTTCTCCTGTCTAGGTCTCTGAGATCCGCTGGCATCAATCAGAATATCCACCACAAAATCCTTCTGGCTTGACTTGTCTTCCTTTCGAAAAAGTCTGGCATCCTGTGTCCGTCCTACTCTCCATAGACGGGAGGGAAGCAAAACACCCTTGTCCGAAATCACCTGTGACACTTCATTTCTCATGATGATAGCTTTTTTCAACATATCCGTTAATTGCTGAATATTTCTTTTCACCAGACGATGATGGTCAAAATAGGCATATTTGTTCTTGGATTGCTGTTTTTTTGCTAATTCATATTGATAATTAACAGCAACTGGATTTTCCAGAATTCCCTCTGTGAAATAAAGGCTGCAATCTCCATGTATTCCTTTACAAATTTTAAAATTAGCTCTTTTTTCCTCCAAAGGAGACAGATAGCTTTTTCCAAAATTCAACTCCACATAGGAATAGACCTTTTTCATGGCTTCTTCATCCACAATGGTAATTCTCTTTTGGAGTTTTTGCTCTTCCCGATCTCTTTTCTGATCATCCGGGCTTCGAGTCGCCGACATATCCTTGCTGATCTGTTCCAGATAAGCCTCTAAATTTTCTTCATAGGCTTCCTCTGATAGAAAATCGTGCCAACGATCTGAGGCAATCTCATCTATGGTGACATTAAGAATGTCCTCAAGACTTCCATAGGTTTTTTCATAATCCGGCTCTACCCAGAGATTATATAATTGATCCACTTTAGCTACTAGCTGGGAAGTATTCTCCACGGAATGAAGTTCATATAGAAGCTCCACCTGTTTTCGAATTTTCTCCGTCATAGCATAGTTGCTCTGCATTTTATCTCGGAATATAGCAATCTTAATTCGTCCCACTTCACTCTTTAAAAGGTGATCCGAGTCCAAATCCAAGGTATCCCCATAAGCGCGATTTCTAATATTTCTTACACCAGAACGCTCTGCCACAATTTTCTCATCCACTGCTTCCTCAATACACATAGAAGCAATGGTCATCAAGGCATTTTCATCCCCATGGACATAGAGTTTTTTCACCAGATACAGGCTTAATTCTTCCTTATTAAAATATTTGGCAAAAGCCCCCTGCTTAATTCCATCATAAAGGGCAATGGCACGGGAACGTAGAAATCCTTCTACATCAGGATGTGCCTCCAAGGTATAATCCCCCGAAACTGTCCAAATCAGATTTTTGATACGATTTTCAATTTCAAGCTGATGCTCTTCTTTCATCAGATCCGTCATTTCTCTCATCTGACAGCCTCCGCTTATTTCATTTCAGGAAATATGTCTTCCGGCTTCCAATCTTCTGGAATTCTTGTCATTGCCACATCTGATATGATTTCTTTTTCAAATCCATCAAAACTTTTATTCACAATGCCCATACGAACTGCCAATGCCGGGCTTAATCCACAGCGAACCGTCCGCATGGCGGCAATCAGTCCTCTCAGATCCAGGGCTTTGGTAGATATCTCTCCATTTTGGGCTTTTAACTGTAGATCCAAAAAGAGACCTGCAACCTGTTCCATAGCTTCTTCTGCTGCATCTGGAAAATATCTTTTGAGTATCTTCAAAAGTGTTTCCTTATTCTGTGCAGGCATATCAATCACCATAAATCGAGAAACCAAGGCCTCATTAAGTTCCTTGGTTCCGGCATAGCCATAGTTCATGGTACCGATAAATCTGGCCGCTGGATGAATCTGAATCTTGTCATACCCAGGAACATCAATACTTCTGCGATAATCTAAGGTAGAATGAAGCACACTTACTGCATCGTTTTTTGCCATGTTGACCTCATCAAGAATTCCAAAACCGCCATATTCAGCACAAAGGTAAATCGACCCCTTCCTTAGCTTCACCTGATTATCCTCAAAAGTGTCCGTACCAATCAGTTCGCTGCTGCTGGTGTTTACATGAAAAGAGATATTATAAGATGGACGCCGAAATATCCAGGCAAGATTTTCTGCCAGCACATTTTTTCCTGTAGCCTTTGCCCCTGTAAGCAAAAGATTTTCCCCTTGCAGCACTGCCGCAATGGCCATTTCCAGTATTTCCTTTCCATAAAAAGGCATTTGGGGACGGACTATTCGTCCTGCCACTTCATCTGCCACACTATATTCTTCCCGCCACTGCTTCACCTGTTCAATCATTCCCGGATTTATTTCCTGCTCTTCTAGAAATCTTAGTTCTTCCACAATCTACCTCCGCAACTCTATTGTTATCCACAAAGTCAGCTATTTCTTCTATTTTTAACCAAATCAAATAGGTAAATAAAATTCGACATTTTAGGGTAAGTATAACAGCTAAGGGGAAAAAACACAATTAGGAAGGAATTTTCCTATACGGCAAAAAAAGAGAGACACACAAAACGCATGTCTCTCAAAGCATTTATTCAAGATTGTCTTTGAAATGAATTACACCTCAAAAAGAAGATCTCCATAGGAAGGCATCGGCCAGAATTTCTTATCTACCATAGTCTCAAGCTGATCGATAGGCTCTCTCAGATCTGCCATAGCAGGAACTACTGTGTCGTGATAGTAGCGAGCCTGAGCTTCGCCCTCTTCCATGTCTACCGCTCTGTCATCAATATCGATCAGAGTAGCAAGAGCATTCTGTGCCTCTCTCAGCAAAGCAGAAATCTTTGTCAGAAGCTCTGTCTGAACAGTTACATCTGCTACGTCACAAGCAGCCTTAACTGCATTAATGGAAGATGCAAGTTCTGTAGTATATTTGATTACAGCCGGAATCAGCTGTTTGCTTGCAATGTTGATCATTGCTTTTGCTTCAATATTAATTGTCTTCGCATAAGTCTCATACTGGATCTCTGCACGGGACTCCAACTCAGCCTTAGTAAATACACCAAATTTTGTATACAGATTAACGGCTTTATCTGTGGTAAGAGCAGGAATTGCATCCACCATAGAACGAATATTAGGAAGACCTCTTCTCTCTGCTTCCTCTACCCAAGCATCGGAATAACCATTGCCACTGAAAAGAATTCTGGAATGCTCAGAAGCATACTTCTTAATCAGATCATGAACAGCACTTGCAAAGTCATCAGCTTTCTCAAGTTCATCACATGCATCGCTAAAGGCCTCTGCCACGATGGTGTTCAATACAGTGTTGGCCGGTGCTACAGAAGCAGCGGAACCTGGCATACGGAACTCAAATTTGTTTCCAGTAAATGCAAATGGTGATGTTCTATTTCTGTCGGTAGCATCTTTTGTAAGATCTGGAAGTGTCTTAACACCAGTCTCCAGTGTACCACCCCTAATACTACGGGTTGCTGTACCTGTGCTAATCAGCTGTTCAATCACATCATCCAACTGCTCGCCAAGGAAAATAGAAATAATTGCTGGCGGAGCCTCGTTTGCTCCCAGACGATGATCATTTCCTACATCAGCTGCGGCTTCTCTAAGCAAATCTGCATGGGTATCAATTGCCTTAATGATGCATGTAAGAACTAAAAGGAACTGAATGTTCTCATGAGGTGTCTTACCTGGATCAAGAAGGTTGATTCCATCATCAGTGGTAATAGACCAGTTATTATGTTTACCAGAACCGTTTACACCAGCAAAAGGTTTCTCATGAAGCAAACATTTCAAACCATGCTTATGAGCAACACGTTTCAGAGTCTGCATTACCAACTGGTTCTGATCCACTGCAACATTAACCTTTGCATAGATGGGAGCAAGCTCATGCTGAGCAGGTGCAACCTCGTTATGCTGGGTCTTTGCTGTAACACCCATTTTCCAGAGTTCTTCATTAACATCCTTCATATAGGCTGCAATTCTCTGACGAATGGTACCAAAGTAGTGGTCATCCATTTCCTGACCTTTTGCAGGCATGGTTCCAAACAATGTACGGCCTGTATAAACAAGGTCTTTTCTCTTTTTAAATTTCTCTGCATCTACAAGGAAATATTCCTGCTCCGGACCAACAGAAGGAGTTACTTTTGTTGATGTTGTATTTCCGAAAAGTCTCAGAAGTCTGATTGCCTGTGTATCAACAGCCTCCATGGAACGAAGAAGGGGAGTCTTCTGATCCAAAGCTTCACCCTTATAAGAACAAAATGCAGTAGGAATAACTAAAGTAGCACCTGCAGCATCCTGTCTAACAAATGCAGGTGAAGTACAATCCCATGCTGTATATCCTCTAGCTTCAAATGTAGCTCTCAATCCACCTGATGGGAAAGAAGATGCATCCGGCTCGCCTTTGATCAGCTCTTTACCGGAGAAAGACATAAGAACCTTGCCATTAGACATGGGTGCTGAAATAAAGGAATCATGCTTCTCTGCGGTTACACCAGTCATAGGCTGGAACCAATGAGTATAATGAGTAGCACCTTTCTCAATCGCCCACTCCTTCATCTCATTTGCAACAACATCTGCAATCTCAGGATCAAGTTCATGACCGTTTTCAATGGTTTTTTTCAGCTGTTTGTATACATGTTTTGGCAAACGTTCCTGCATTACTGAATCGTCAAAAACATTCTCGCCAAAAATCTTGGCTACATTAATATAGTTTTCCATTCTCCTCTTCCTTTCCCTTTCATCCTAGGACTTTCTTAGGAATTTACATTAGTTTCATTGATAAAAAAAGGCATTCCACCCAAGTGGAACGCCTTTGTTCTTAAACTCTTTGGAAATAGCATTTCCAATCTGGTATTAGAATACACTAAATGCCAATGGATTGCAATACTTAGCTTTCCAAAAATGGATTTTTGTATATTATTTCCGAAATTTCCCTCGAAAAAGTCTTCTTTCTCCCTACTATTGTTAATATTTTGCACAAATTAATAGCTTATATTGTAAATTCATTTGCTCTTTTCTCAGGATCCAGCAAAATATGAAGCGACTTCTTCTGATTTTCAATCACTACTTTTTGGGAATCTCCACCATATTCGCCATCTAGCGTCCAGGCAATCTCCTCTTCGCCTTGAATTACAATACGATCTGTCTTAAAAGTATCCACCAAATCTGTATCATCTATTGCAGAAATCAAAGAACCTACGATTTCATTCAACTCAAGAGGGTTTTTAGGCATACGAATCAATGTTACTTCAAACAGACCATCATCCATCTCAATATTTGTTCCTGTAAGGTTCTTAAAACCTCCCACAGAACGAGAATTGGTAATCATTCCATAGATATAATCTCCCTCATACACTTCGCCATTAGCTTCCACATGCAGATGATAAGATTTAATATCAAAAATTCGCTTTACTCCCTCCAATAGGTAGGCTACATGGCCTAAAAGATTCTTAAGGTTCTGGTCTGTCATATAAGATACATCTGTAAAAAGTCCGAAAGCAGCTATGTAAACGAAGGTATCCTCATTAAAACGTCCGACATCACATCCGTATATCTGACCATGCATGATATCCCTAGCTGCCTTCACCATGTCTTTAGGAATCATAAGACTACTGGCAAAATCGTTGGTAGAACCAGAGGGGATATAGCCTAATGGACGGTCAACACCACTCCGTAAAAGTCCTGATACCGTCTCATCCAAAGTTCCATCTCCTCCACTACAAACCACCAGGTCAACCTGGGACGCTAATCTTTGGACTGTCTGTCGGGCATCCTCCGCATGTTGTGTGGGATGAACAAGCACCAAATATCCATTTTCCGTAAAAACATTGATAATATCCATCAGATGCTGTTTAATCATCCCCTTACCGGAACGGGGGTTGTAAACAAACAATAAGCGCTTATCCATATGATTTCTCCTTTAATTTCCTTAAAAATAATATTTTTTATTTTACTACGCATGATCAATTTCGTAAATATGGCAATAAAAATAAAGAGGAAAAAAGAGCCATCGCATCTCTGCAACAGCTCTTTATCTTATCCTATAAAATCAAAGAATTAAACCAGCTCAAGAAGTACTTCCATAGCTGCGTCACCTTTACGCTGACCAATCTTTACGATTCTTGTGTAACCGCCGTTACGGCCAGTATATTTAGGAGCGATCTCATTGAACATCTTATCAGCCATGTCAATTTTCTTTGTATTTTTCTTCTTGCCTTTGTTCTCTTTCGGAACTTCAGTTACCGGATAGAACACTTTGTTCATCTGACGTCTAGCATGAAGTCTGGAAGGAGCATCTTTTTTGATCTCTTTCTGTACTTCATCATAAACAGTTACTTTCTTGCCATCTACAACTTCTTTAACTCTCTTGCCGTCAGCATCTTTACGAGCAACTTTAGCTGTAACAGTTACAGTTTCAAAATTGTCCATCTCTCTAACAGCCATAGCAATAAGACCCTCAGCAACCTTGCGAATCTCTTTTGCTTTTGTCTCAGTTGTCACAATTTTACCATTGTGCAGCAGGTTAGTAACCTGATTTCTAATAAGTGCTTTTCTCTGAGCGGAAGTTCTTCCAAGCTTTCTATATTTAGCCATTTTATTAATTCTCCTTATTTGTGGAACTGTCTACCACGCATCTTCGGTCTTACTGATAAACAGCTTTTAACTCTACAAATCTATCCCAGCTCACTCTTCTCCCTGGTTTAATTGAAGACCAAGTTCTTTAAGTTTAGCCAGTACCTCTTCCAGAGATTTACGTCCAAGATTACGAACCTTCATCATTTCTTCTGGAGTCTTATTGCAAAGCTCCTCAACAGTATTGATGCCGGCTCTCTTCAAACAATTGTAGGAACGAACAGAGAGTTCAAGTTCATCGATATTCATCTCAAGAACTTTCTTATTCTCAATGTCTTCCTTCTCGATCATAACCTCTGCTGTCTTAGCATTCTCTGAAAGATCGATAAACAACTTAAGATGCTCACTAAGAACTTTTGCTGCAAGGCTTACTGCCTCATCCGGAGCAAGGGTTCCTTTGGTATATACATCAAGTGTCAGTTTATCATAATCAGTAATCTGACCGACACGAGTATTCTCAACAGTCAGATTTACTCTTTCAACCGGTGTATAGATTGAATCTACTGCAATAACACCGATTGGCATATCGTCTGTTTTCCCTTTGTCTGCGCTGACGTATCCACGACCCTTTGTAATGGTAAGTTCCATATACAACTTGCTGTCTGCTCCACCATTAAGAGTAGCAATGACAAGGTCCGGATTCAGAATTTCAATATCCTGATCTGCCTGAATGTCAGAAGCGTGAACAACACCCTCACCTTCAAACTCGATATAAGCAACTTTTGCTTCATCTGTCTCACTAGTATTTTTAATCGCAAGACTCTTCAGGTTCATGATGATCTCAGTCACATCTTCCTTAACACCGGGAATGGAACTGAATTCGTGCAGAACTCCTTCGATCTTTACCTGGCTTACTGCTGCACCAGGAAGGGAAGAAAGCATGATTCTTCTCAGAGAGTTTCCAAGAGTGGTTCCATAGCCTCTCTCAAGAGGTTCAACCACGAATCTGCCATATTTTTTATCGTCTGAAATTTCAGCGATCTCGATTTTCGGTTTGTTAAAATCAAACACTGCACGCCCTCCTTCTGGGTTATATGAATATCTGAGGGTTTCTCATCGTTAAAATGATCATCAGGCTTTATTATTTAGAATACAGCTCGACGATAAGCATTTCATCGACAGGAACATCAATAGCATCTCTAGCTGGAAGCTCTTTTACTGTTCCCTTAAAGTTTTCCTGATCAACATCAAGCCACTCTGGAACAATACGTCCTCCAGTAACTTCAATGATGTCTTTCATTCTCTGATAGCCTTTGCATTTTTCCTTGATCTCAATCTGATCACCAGCGCTGATCAGGTAAGAAGGAATGTTTACAACCTTGCCGTTTACTGTAACAAACTTGTGGTCAACGATCTGTCTAGCTTCTCTTCTCGTTCTTGCAAAACCAAGACGGAAGATAACATTGTCAAGACGCTGCTCCAGCAGAGTCATAAGGTTTGCACCTGTCTGTCCCGGCATTCTATCAGCTTTTTTATAGTAATTTCTGAAAGGTTTCTCCAGTACGCCATAGATGAACTTAGCTTTCTGTTTTTCACGAAGCTGAAGTGCATACTCAGACATTTTACGATTGGATCTTTTCAGCTGTCTTGTTGACTTTTTATCATAACCCAGATACATCGGCTCCATACCGAGGGATCTGCATCTTTTCAGAACTGGTACTCTGTTTACTGCCATTTAATTCGACCTCCTGATTAAACTCTTCTGCGTTTGGGTGGGCGGCATCCATTATGAGGAACCGGTGTTACGTCTTTGATACTGATTACATCAAGACCATTTGCGGAAAGCGCACGAATTGCTGCTTCACGTCCTGAACCCGGGCCCTTAACAAATACATCAACAGTTTTAAGGCCATGTACCAGAGCTGCCTTTGTAGCTGTCTCTGCTGCCATCTGAGCTGCATAAGGAGTAGATTTTCTTGAACCTCTAAATCCCAGACCGCCTGCACTTGCCCATGAGAGTGCGTTACCCTCTGTATCAGTCAGTGTAACAATTGTATTATTGAAAGATGACTGAATGTGTGCCTGTCCTCGTTCAACGTTTTTCTTAACACGACGTTTTGTCGTCTTTTTTGTAACTCTTGCCATAATAAAAAACTAACCTACACTTTCTTAAACTCTATTTAGGATGCTTTATTTCTTCTTGTTTGCAACTGTTCTCTTAGGACCTTTGCGTGTTCTTGCATTAGTCTTAGTTTTCTGTCCACGAACAGGAAGTCCTTTTCTATGACGGATACCACGATAGCATCCAATCTCCTGAAGTCGTTTGATATTAAGAGCTGTCTCTCTTCTGAGATCACCCTCTACAACCTGAGTTTTGTCAATTACTTCACTGATCTTCTTAACTTCATCGTCAGTCAGATCTCTACAACGAGTATCCAGATCAACACCAGCCTCATTAAGAATACGAATTGCACTGGTTCTTCCGATACCATAAATATAGGTAAGGCCGATCTCAACACGTTTGTCTCTTGGTAAGTCTACACCAGCTATACGAGCCATGTAATTTTCCTCCGTTTTCTGTGGGATTCATCCTTTCGACAGCTCCTGTATCCAGGCCTGAAATGTGTGTCTCCATGGATAATCTCCCGTTAATATTTTCCTAACTGGGATGTTTTACAACATCCAGCCACAGCATTACCCTGTGACCTTTCCGGGATCCTCCCGGACACCGGTATTAAGCAATATTATACGCGATACCTGAAATCGCAATAATATCAAAATCAGCTAGAACAACACTTCCGGGTGTTCCAACTGCAGCCGCTTAAAATTTTACACATCAGATATGGATAAAATCAACCCTGTTTCTGTTTGTGTTTTGGATTCTCACAGATAATTCTGATAGCGCCTTTACGTCTGATTACTTTACATTTTTCACAGATTGGCTTAACAGATGATCTTACTTTCATCAGAATCCTCCTTTCTCTTATGTATGAACGGCTGTCTTTTGGACAGCCGCGCACAAAAGTTCGTCTAACAGTATAGCATTCACATTACAGAAATGCAAGCGAAATATTTACTGTTTTACGATTTCTTTATTTTTTTACTCAAAATCTACTTATTACTTATCTCTCCAGATGATTCTGCCCTTTGTCAGATCATAAGGTGATAACTCAAGTGTAACTTTATCACCAGGCAGAATTCTGATAAAATTCATACGCAGTTTACCACTGATATGAGCAAGAACTACATGTTTGTTCTCTAATTCTACGCGGAACATAGCATTTGGAAGTTTCTCCAATACAGTTCCTTCAACTTCAATAACATCTGCTTTAGACATATCTTACCTCCGAATATCTTCCTTTTTCTTTTTAATGGCATTCCTTATTAATTCATTTCCAGGCATTTGTCCCTCTTCCAAACAAGATTGAATGCGGGAATCCATATGGTAATCACACTGGATATGCCGAAATCTTTTCTTTTTTTGTTTTTCCACAGGACGAAGTCTCCCATCGCTGAGATAAACATACTCATTATCCAAGCCCATAATCACATACAGACAGCCTTTATCATGGCCGGCCAGAGAGCTGGCGAACATACCTATTTTAGAAGTCATCATGGTCTACTCCCTATGGGTGAGGGTAAGGATTTCCGGCTCCCCTTCTGTGATCAAAACCGTGTTTTCATAATGAGCTGATAATGATTCATCTTCCGTAACAACCGTCCAATCATCATCTAACCAGCATACCTCCGGTCTGCCCATATTGATCATAGGCTCAATGGCCAAAGTCATTCCTGGACGAAGCAAAATGCCTCGACGTTTCTGGGGAAAGTTTGGTATCTGGGGATCCTCATGAAGATTTCTACCAATACCATGGCCAACCAGATCCGTGACAACTCCATAACCAAAGCTAGCTGCATAATTGCCAATAGCAGCTGAAATCTCATGAAGATGATGACCAGCCTTGGCAAATTTGATTCCCTCAAAAAAGCTCTGCTTTGTCACATCGATCAGTTGCTGCGCTTCCGGGCTGATTTCCCCCACTGCATGAGTTCTGGCCGCATCAGAATGATATCCTTTATAAATCAGACCTGCATCCAGACTAACGATGTCACCTTCCTGAATAATATGTTCTTTATGGGGTATACCGTGTACCACCTCATCATTTACAGACACGCAGATAGACGCCGGATAACCATTATAATTAAGAAAATTAGGAATACAACCGAAGCTTCTGATGATTTCCTCGCCCAGGTGATCAATATCCCAGGTAGACATACCTGGTTTAATCGCCTTGGCAAGTTCATCATGGACAATCTCAAGAAGACGTCCGGATTCTCTCATCAATTCGATTTCCTTTGAAGTTTTAATCGTAACAGACATGTAATTAAGCCTCCAGCACTTTGCAGATTGCTGTAAATACGTCATTCATAGGCTGAGTTCCATCAACTTCAACAAGCTTCTTGGCATCTGTATAATATTTGATAAGAGGCTGTGTCTGATCATGATATACATCGAGACGTTTTTTTACTGTCTCAGGCTTATCATCATCTCTAAGAACCAATTCGCCACCACATACGTCACAGATTCCCTCTTTTTTCGGAGGAACGTTAATCAAATGGTAGGTTGCGCCACAAGCAAGGCAAGCACGTCTGCCACCCATACGATTGATGATGTTTTCATCGGGAACTTCAATATTAATAGCAAAGTCAACAGACTCATTCATCTCTTTCAGAGCTGCATCAAGAGCTTCTGCCTGAGGAATTGTTCTTGGGAAGCCATCAAGAACGTAACCATTTTTGCAATCATCCTGATGTACACGATCAACTACAAGATCACAAACCAACTCATCGGGAACAAGCAATCCCTGATCCATATATTCCTTTGCTTTCTTTCCAAGCTCTGTATTATTTTTAATATTAGCTCTGAAAATATCTCCAGTTGAAATATGGGGAATTGTGTATTTTGCTGCAATCTGTTTTGCCTGTGTGCCTTTACCAGCACCAGGTGCTCCAAGCATGATAATCTTCATTTTCGAACTCCTTTTCACTATATGTAATAGTTAAGTACAATAAAAGACAAAAGGCTGCGACGCTGTGCGTCGCAACCTTACTATGTATCCATTACTCGCTAAGAAATCCTCTATAATTTCTAACAAGCATCATAGATTCCATCTGCGTTAATGTCTCAAGGACTACACTGACAACGATGATCAGGGATGTTCCACCGAAGGAAACATTCGCTCCGAACATTCCATTAAAGAAAATCGGGATAAGCGCTACAATGACAAGTCCTACCGCACCAATGAAAATAATATTATTCAGGATATTTGTGAGATAGTCTACCGTTGGTTTTCCAGGTCTGATTCCCGGAATAAATCCACCCTGCTTTTTCATATTATCTGCCACTTCCAAAGGATTGAAAGTAATAGATGTATAGAAATAAGCAAAGAAGATAACCAGAACGATATAAATAATCAAACCGACAGAATACTCTGGATTGCTACGATTAAACCAGTTACTGGAACTAAGGGTGGAAATAATCTTTGCACCCCAGCCGCTTCCACCAGAATATCCGGCAAAAGAAGCAATAATTCCCGGGAATGACATAATCGAAGAAGCAAAGATAATGGGGATAACACCTGCGGTGTTTACCTTCAAAGGAATGTTTGAAGACTGTCCTCCTACCATTTTTCTTCCCTGCATCTTCTTAGAATACTGTACGGGAATCTTTCTTGTTGCACCATTAAGGAGCAATACAAGAACAACAACTGCAAGAATAATCGCAATAATGATCAGCGCTGCAAGACCACTCTTGGCAATGGAGCCAGCCACGCTTGGCTTTACGAAAGAATCATAAAGACTAACCATATCACTTGGTATTCTGGAAACAATATTAATTGTCAGCACAACAGAAATACCGTTGCCGATACCTTTTTCATTGATCTGTTCACCAATCCACATAAGGAAAGCAGAACCGGCTGTCAAAGAGAAAATAACAACCAGAGCTTTCACTACATTAATATCTGGAATCAGTCCCTGTCTTCCAAAACCAATAGCCATTGCTGTTGACTCGAAAAGGGAAAGACCGATTGTCAAATATCTTGTGATTGCTGTAATTTTCTTTCTACCGATCTCACCATCACGCTGCATTTCCTCCAGCGCAGGAATAGCGATCGTAAGAAGCTGCATAATAATTGACGATGTAATGTAGGGAGTAATATTCAATGCGAAAATAGACATGTTCTCGAAAGAACCACCTGTAAACGCATCAAGGAAGTTAAAAGCATCCCCAGACTGATTCTGAAACCAGTTTTTGAAATAATCGCCGTCTACTCCGGGTACCGGCAGCTGTGAGCCAATTCTCACAACCACCAGCATCAGAAGCACATAAAAGATTCTTCTACGGATATCTTTTATTTTAAAAGCATTCTGAAGAGTCTTGAACATTAGATCACCTCGACTGTTCCACCTGCCGCTTCAATTTTACTTTTAGCACCTTCGCTGCAAGCATTAACTTTCACATTGAGCTTCTTAGTGATGTTGCCATTACCAAGGATCTTAACACCATCTCCCAATTTGGAGATTGCACCAGATGCAAGAAGTGTCTCAGGAGTTACCTCAGCACCATCCTCAAATCTGTCAAGTACACTTACATTAATAGCGATGATCTCTTTTGTATTTCTATTGTGGAAACCTCTTTTGGGAAGACGTCTGTATAAAGGCATCTGTCCACCTTCGAAGCCTACTCTAGGTGCTCCGGAACGAGCTTTCTGACCTTTATGACCCTTACCTGCAGTTTTGCCGTTTCCTGAACCATGTCCACGACCTCTGCGGAAATTATCATTATGTGTAGAACCGTCAGCCGGTCTTAATGTTGATAAATCCATTCCTGGTCCTCCTATTCTTAAGCTAATTAAACTTCTTCAACTTTTACAAGATGACGAACCTGCTGAACCATACCACGTACTGCTGCGTTATCTGGCATTTCAACAGTTTTGTGCATTTTCTTAAGGCCAAGTGCCTCAACCGTTTTTCTATGCTTCGGGATTGCACCGATCGTCGATTTCACTAATGTGATTTTTAATTTATCTGCCATTTTCGGTTCCTCCTATTTAAGCAAACAGTTCATCAACAGATTTACCGCGAAGCTTAGCTACTTCCTCAGGAGTCTTTAACTGACGTAAACCTTCGATTGTAGCAAGTACAACGTTCTGTTTATTGTTTGATCCAAGAGATTTTGTACGGATATTCTTAATTCCTGCAAGCTCGATTACGGCACGAGCAGGACCACCTGCGATTACACCAGTACCTTCGGGAGCTTTTTTCAGAAGAACTTCAGCGCTACCGAATTTACCAATGAAATCATGAGAAATAGAATCATTCTCATCTCTTGCTACTGTAATAAGCTTTTTCATAGCATCTTCTTTTCCTTTGCGGATAGCTTCAGGAATTTCAGTTGCCTTTCCAAGGCCTGCTCCAACGTGTCCGTTACCGTCACCGACAACAACTAAAGCAGTAAAACGCATGTTACGACCGCCCTTTACAACCTTGGTTACACGTTTAATTGACACAACTTTTTCTTCCAGCTCGAACTGAGAAGCATCAATAATACTGCGTTTCATGTATCTTCTCCTCTCTTATTAGAATTCCAGACCAGCTTCTCTAGCTGCATCAGCTAAAGCTTTGATCTTACCCTGATAGATAAAACCGCCTCTGTCAAAAACTACGGTTGTGATGCCCTTCTCAACTGCTTTCTTACCGATTACAGTTCCAAGATGAGCTGCTGCTGCAACATCGTTAGTCTTTTCCAGATCTGCATTTACATCCTTCTGAAGAGTTGATGCAGAAACCAGTGTGTTTCCTACTGTATCATCAATGATCTGCGCATACATATGATTGTTGCTGCGGAATACTGCAAGACGCGGCTTAGCAGCTGTACCAACGATATGATTACGTAATCTTTTATGCTTTTTCTGACGAACTTTCGTTCTTGATACTTTACTAATCATTTTTACACTCTCCTTAATTATTTTTTACCGGTCTTACCAACCTTACGTCTGATAACCTCATCAGCATACTTGATACCTTTGCCTTTATATGGCTCAGGTCTTCTCTTATCTCTGATCTCGGCAGCAAACTGTCCGACTTTCTCTTTGTCGATACCCTTAACGATGATCTTGTTACCATCTACAACAGTCTCAAGACCTTCAGGATCTTCCATCTCGACCGGATGAGAATAACCGAGAGCTAAAACTAATTTCTTGCCCTGTTTCTGAGCTCTGTAACCTACACCGTTAACTTCCAGTTCTTTTGTATAACCTTCGTTAACACCTGTTACCATGTTCTGTACAAGAGATCTTGTCAGACCATGAAGTGATTTCATTTTCTTAAGATCGTTCGGTCTTGTAACAACAACATGACCATCTTCAACTTTAACGTCCATCTCTGCGGGAAGTGTTCTAACAAGTGTTCCCTTAGGACCCTTTACTGTAATCTCATTGTTCTCAGCGACCTTTACTTCTACGCCTGCAGGAACAACGACTGGCAGTCTTCCGATACGTGACATACCATTTTCCTCCTTAACTTAGATTTTCGGAAGGGACTATTATGTTCCCCTCTGTTTTCAGCTGCTGTGGGCCGGAATAGGATGCCGCCGAAGCGGCCATTCCATCTAAATACCGGCTGTTATGGTATTACCATACGAACGCAAGAACTTCTCCACCAACCTGAAGCTTTCTAGCTTCTTTGTCTGTGATGACACCATGGTTTGTTGAAAGGATTGCGATACCAAGACCACCAAGTACTCTCGGCAGATCTTCCTTACCAACATAGATACGAAGACCAGGTTTGGAAATTCTCTTAATACCAGTAATGATCTTCTCATTCTTGTCAGCACCGTATTTCAGTGTGATATGCATTGTTTTGAAGCTTCCTGTCTCAACCAGGTCATATTTTGTAATATAACCCTCATTTACCAGGATGTCAGCAATTGCAATTTTCATTTTTGATGCAGGTACATCTACCGTATCATGCTTTGCTGTGTTTGCATTACGGATTCTTGTCAGCATATCTGCAATCGGATCGCTCATTGTCATGTAAGTTTCCTCCTTATATTCTATTCAGACTTTACATGTGAAATATATGTTAATTAATAATTACCAGCTTGCTTTCTTTACTCCCGGAATCTCACCTTTATAAGCTAACTCACGGAAGCAGATACGGCAGATACCGTATTTTCTAAGATAAGCATGAGGACGTCCGCAGATTCTGCAACGGCTGTACTCTCTTGTAGAAAATTTAGGTTTTCTCTGCTGTTTGATTTTCATTGACGTCTTAGCCATGAATGTACCCTCCTATATTACTTTGAAAACGGCATATTGAATAATGTCAGCAGTTCACGTGCTTCTTCATCGGTCTTAGCTGTGGTAACAAAGATCACATCCATACCTCTTACTTTGTCAACTTTATCATACTCAATTTCCGGGAAAATCAGCTGCTCTTTGATACCCAGAGCATAGTTTCCTCTGCCGTCAAAAGCATTAGGGTTAACACCACGGAAGTCACGTACACGTGGAAGAGCAAGGTTGATCAGACGATCAGCGAACTCATACATCTTCTCACCACGAAGTGTAACCTTGCATCCAATATTCATGCCTTCTCTGATTTTGAAGTTAGCAACAGATTTTTTAGCTTTTGTTGCTACAGCTTTCTGTCCTGTGATGGTCTCCAGATCACTGATTGCAGCATCAAGAAGCTTAGCATTCTCTTTTGCTTCACCAACACCCATGTTTACAACGATTTTTTCGAGTTTTGGCACTTCCATGATGTTCTTGTATCCAAACTTTTTGATCATAGCATCTACGATCTCATTTTTATATGTATCTTTAAGTCTGCTCACTTTAAAGAACCTCCTCTCTTAATTAATCGATTACTTCTCCAGTAGATTTTGCTACACGAACCTTTTTGCCATCTTCAATTTTGAATCCGACTCTGGTAGCTTTACCCTTATGAACGTACATTACGTTAGAAACATCGATAGGAGCTTCTTTATTTACAATACCGCCCTGCTGATTAGCCATAGAGGGTTTCTCATGTTTTGTGATCATGTTAACGCCTTCTACGATAACTTTGCCACCTTTAACAGAAAGAACTTTGCCCTCTTTGTCTTTATCTTTGCCTGCGATTACCTTAACGGTATCACCTGTTTTAATTTTTAACGCTGACATAAGTACCTCCTTATAATACTTCCGGTGCCAGAGAAACGATCTTCATAAATGATTTCTCACGAAGCTCTCTTGCTACCGGTCCAAAGATACGGGTTCCTCTCGGTGTTTTATCATCTTTAATGATAACTGCAGCGTTCTCATCAAATTTGATGTAGGAACCGTCTTTACGACGAGCGCCTTTAACTGTACGAACTACGACAGCCTTAACAACGTCACCTTTTTTTACAACGCCGCCTGGTGTTGCATCTTTAACAGTAGCAACAATGATATCTCCAATATTTGCATATCTTCTTGTTGAACCGCCGAGAACACGGATACACAGAATTTCTTTAGCACCAGTGTTATCAGCGACTTTCAGTCTACTTTCCTGTTGAATCATGCTGGTATCCTCCTATTATTTTGCTTTCTCAACGATGTCTACAAGTCTCCATCTCTTATCTTTTGACAGAGGTCTTGTCTCCATTACTTTAACTGTATCGCCGATGTTGCACTCATTGTTCTCATCATGAGCTTTCAGCTTATATGTTCTCTTAACGATCTTGTTGTAAAGCGGATGTTTTACATGATCCTCGATAGCAACTACGACTGTTTTGTCCATTTTGTTGCTTACGACTTTACCAACACGTGTTTTTCTAAGATTTCTTTCCACGGTTTATTGCTCCTTTCACTCTGCTGCGTTAGCCTTCTCGGCAATGACAGTCTGAATTCTTGCAATGTTTCGGCGAACCTCTTTGATTCTACCTGTATTATCCAGCTGATTGGTTGCATTCTGAAATCTCAAATTAAAGAGCTCTTTCTTAGCAGTTACTAATTCATCTTGCAATTCTGCAGCTGATTTTGTCTTTAAATCTTCTACATAACTCTTAATTTTCACTGTTATCACCGCCTTCTAAGTCTGCACGAGAAACGATTTTGCATTTACAGGGTAACTTATGCATAGCCAGACGAAGTGCCTCACGAGCAACTTCCTCCTGAACGCCGGCAATCTCAAACATTACACGACCAGGTTTCACTACTGCTACCCAATACTCAAGTGTTCCTTTACCGGAACCCATACGTGTTTCAGCCGGTTTAGCTGTTACAGGCTTATCCGGGAAAATTTTAATCCAAACTTTACCACCACGTTTGATGTAACGAGTCATAGCAACACGGGCTGCCTCGATCTGATTAGATCTGATCCAGCAGGGCTCTGTGCAAACAAGACCGAACTCACCATAGTTAATTTTATTTCCTCTTAATGCTTTTCCTTTCATGGAACCGCGGAACTGTTTACGACGTTTTACTCTTTTCGGCATTAACATGATTATTTATCGCTCCCTTCCTTAGCACCTTTGGTTGGAAGAACCTCGCCATTGTAGATCCAGGCTTTAACACCAACTTTTCCGTAAGTAGTATCTGCTTCAGCAAATCCATAATCGATATCTGCTCTCAATGTCTGCAGCGGAATATTTCCCTCACTGTAGAACTCTGTACGTGCCATATCTGCACCACCCAGACGTCCGGATACGGAAGTTTTAATACCCTTTGCTCCGGCTTTCATTGTTCTGGACATAGTTGATTTCATTGCACGTCTGAAAGAGATACGGTTTTCCAGCTGAAGAGCAATGTTTTCAGCAACAAGCTGAGCATCTTTGTCCGGCCTCTTTACTTCTTTGATATCAACGATGATTTTTTTACCTGGGAATTTCTTCTGAAGCTCTGCTTTTGTTTTCTCGATTTCAGAACCACCTTTACCAATTACGATACCAGGCTTAGCTGTATAAACGATGAGTTTAAGAACATCAGATGCTCTCTCAATTTCGATTTTTGAAATACCAGCTGTATAAAGTTTTCTTTTCAGATATTTTCTCAGATTGTAGTCTTCTACGAGGTAATCAGCGAATTTATCCTCAGCATACCATCTTGAGTCCCAATCTTTGATAATTCCGACTCTAAGTCCATGCGGGTTAACTTTCTGTCCCATGTTCTTCCTCCTTATCTTTCATCCAATACGATGGAGAGATGACTAGTTCTCTTCTCGATTCTATACGCTCTACCCTGTGCTCTGGGTCTGATTCTCTTCATTGTCGGTGCTTTATTTGCATAGCACTCTGCGATATAGAGATTGTCAGCGCTCATGCCATTATTGTTCTCAGCATTTGCGATTGCAGACTCCAGTAATTTTTTCAGCACGCTTGAAGCGTATCTGGGATTGTATGTAAGGATACCAAGAGCTGTCTGAACATCTTTACCGCGGATCGCGTCAAGTACGAAACAAGCTTTCTGTACTGACATTCTAGCGTAGGATAACTTAGCAGACGGTCTTGTGTCTTTATTTGCATTTCTTGCTCTTTTAATTTGACTTCTGTGTCCCTTAGCCACGAGAAAAGCCTCCTTTCAATATCTAAACCGATCAGCGAACTCCTGATCTCTTTTCGTCTTTTCCATGTCCTCTGTAAGTTCTTGTTGCAACGAACTCACCAAGTTTGTGTCCTACCATATCCTCAGTAACATATACCGGAACATGTTTTCTTCCATCATGTACAGCGATGGTATGACCAACGAATGACGGGAAAATTGTAGAACGACGTGACCATGTTTTGATAACAGCTTTATTACCGGACGCATTCATAGCATCCACAGCCTTCAGCAGACTTTTATCTGCGAAAGGTCCTTTTTTCAATGAACGAGCCATTGGGTACCTCCTTATTTAGCTAATGCTTTTCCATCTCTTCTTCTTACAATGTACTTGTTAGACTGCTTGTTCTTCTTTCTTGTCTTAAGACCAAGAGCAGGCTTGCCCCAAGGTGTGCAAGGACCAGGACGACCGATGCTGGTCTTTCCTTCTCCACCACCATGTGGATGGTCGTTGGGGTTCATTACAGAACCACGAACGTGAGGACGGATACCCATGTTACGTTTACGTCCAGCTTTACCGATATTGATCAGGTTATGATCTCCGTTGCCTACAACTCCGATAGTTGCACGGCAAACAAGAAGAACCATTCTCATCTCGCCTGAAGGAAGTCTCAATGTTGCATACTTACCTTCTTTAGCCATAAGCTGCGCACCATTACCAGCGGAACGAACCATCTGTCCGCCTTTTCCAGGATACAGCTCAATATTATGTACCATAGTACCTACAGGAATCTCAGAAAGCGGGAGGCAGTTACCAGGTCTTACCTCGGCATTTGCACCACTCATAACTTTCATACCTACCTTAAGTCCTTCTGGAGCAAGGATGTAAGCTTTCTCACCATCTACATAGGAGATCAGTGCAATGTTTGCTGTTCTGTTTGGATCGTACTCGATTCCGATTACCTTTGCAGGCACATCATCTTTTCTTCTCTTGAAGTCGATGATTCTATATTTTCTGCGGCTTCCGCCACCACGATGTCTAACTGTGATCTTACCCTGATTATTACGACCAGCGTTTTTCTTCAGTGATACTACCAGCGATTTCTCCGGTGTTGTTTTTGTGACCTCTGAAAAATCAGAACCAGTCATATGTCTTCTGGAAGGTGTATATGGGTTATAACTTTTAATTCCCATTATGTTCTCCTTTCTCACCACCCGTACGTTCATCACATCCGGGTGTATCCTGTTTGTTATCACGCTTCACCTGCGTATATGTGCGACCGACGATTTCTCGTCTCGCTCAGATTAAAGACCCTCGAAAATCTCGATATCTTTGCTGTTCTCTGTCAAAGTAACAACAGCTTTTTTGGTCTTTGCTGTTTTGCCGAAGGTCATACCACGGCGTTTTTTCTTGCCGTCAAGGTTCATTGTGTTCACACTCTTAACCTCTGTTCCTTCGAACATTTTCTCAACAGCTTCTTTGATCATAACTTTATTTGCATCCGGATGAACCAGGAAAGTGTATTTTTTCTCAGCCATAGCGTTCATACTTTTCTCAGTTACGATCGGTTTAAGAATTACATCGTAATATTGAATGTTAGCCATTACGCGTACACCTCCTCAATAGTTGCAACTGCTGCTTTTGTAGCAATTACTGTATTGTATTTAAGCACATCATATGTATTTACATTTTTTACAGGAATTGTAGCTACATCCGGAATGTTCTTTGCGGAAAGCACTACATTCTCGCTGCCATCCTCAAGAAGGATGAGTGCTTTATTTACTTTAAGGTTATCAAGAACCTTCTGCATATCCTTTGTCTTAATTGCATCAAGCTTCAGGTCATCAAGAACGATGAATTTGTTCTCCTGTACACGAGAAGTAAGTGCAGACTTCAGAGCGATCTGTTTCTCTTTTTTATTGATTTTTGAAGAGTAATCGCGGGGAACCGGAGCGAATACAACGCCACCGCCTGTCCACTGCGGAGATCTTGTTGAACCCTGTCTTGCATGGCCTGTACCCTTCTGTCTCCACGGTTTTCTTCCTCCACCGCTTACTTCAGAACGAGTCTTGGCCTTCTGTGTGCCCTGACGCTCATTTGCCAGACGGTTAACAACTGCCAGATGAACCAGATGCTCGTTAACTTCAACACCGAACACTGCGTCATTCAGCTCAATTGTACCGACTTCATTGCCTTCCATATTATAAACTGATACGTTTGCCATCGTTAAGCTCCTCCTTTCCTATAGAAAGATTACTGAATCGTTTTTACTGTTTCTTTGATCGTTACAACAGACTTCTTAGGTCCTGGTACAGCACCTTTTACAAGAATCAGATTGTTCTCAACATCTACTTTTACGATCTCAAGATTCTGAATCGTCACTTTTTTGTTACCCATCTGTCCAGGCATCTTCTTACCCTTGAATACCTTGCTGGGATCAGATGCAGAACCGTTGGAACCTGCATGACGATGATATTTGGAACCATGAGCCATAGGTCCTCTGGACTGGCCATGTCTCTTGATGGCACCCTGAAAGCCTTTACCTTTTGATGTAGCAGTAACATCAATCTTGTCACCTGCTGCAAAGATATCAGCCTTAATTTCCTGTCCTAATTCATAGCTTTCTGCATCCTCAAATCTGAACTCTTTCAGAAATCTTTTGCAGGATACACCAGCCTTGTCAAACTGTCCTTTCATCGGTTTATTGACAAGTTTTTCTCTCTTCTCGCCGTAACCGATCTGAACTGCGCTGTAACCGTCGTTCTCAGCTGTCTTAACCTGTGTTACTACACATGGGCCAGCCTGAAGTACAGTTACCGGAGTCAATACTCCGTCTTCATTGAAGATCTGTGTCATTCCGACTTTTGTTGCTAAAATCGCTTTCTTCATTGTTTACCTCCTGTTAACCTACAGCGGATTACACTGCTTTGTGCAATCATCCTAGACAGAAAGTCAATATACGTGGAACTTACTTGTTACTTCTATATTAACCTGTCGGATAATCAACTTAATCACATTATTTGTTTTTCATCTTGATATCGATGTAAACGCCTGCGGGCATTTCCAGTCTTGACAGAGCATCTACTGTCTTCTGGGTAGGTGTTACGATATCAATCAGTCTTTTGTGGGTTCTCTGCTCGAACTGCTCTCTGGAGTCTTTATACTTGTGTACCGCACGCAGAATAGTTACAACTTCCTTTTTTGTAGGAAGGGGTACCGGTCCACTCACTACTGCTCCGTTTTTCTTTACAGTTTCAATGATCTTCTTTGCGGACGCATCCACCAGCTGATGATCATAAGCTTTCAATGTGATTCTCATTACTTGACTTGCCATAAAAAAAGCCGCCTCCTTTTCGCACTTTTACGTACGACAAGCGGTGACTGTACACATTTCCGGGCGTGTCATCAGGTATCCTTCTCACACCTTCCGGCTTCCATTGGGTTAATGGTTCTTTTTACTTGTACAGTGACTTGTCGCCAGTTTTACTAACTTGACATTCGCTCCACGGAAAACCTGCATCTCTGCAGCAACCTCACGCTTCATAGCTATCAATGTCACAACACGAATGATTATAAACGATGTTTTTCTTTATTGCAATCTTTTTATAATCTTTTTTTGATTTATTTCTGTATTTTTTTTAGTGCAATTCATCTTCTATATTTATATCTACCGCATAGTTCGACAAGGTATAGAAAAAGCACCACATTTTCTTTCCATGTGATGCTCATATCTATTTATCTTTTTCCTATCATTCAGATAAAAGGCATTTCTTCTATATTTATGCTAAAGAAATATATTAAAGAAGTTTTGAATAGTCCACAAAGGTTACATCATCTTCTCCTTTTGATACTTCCGGATTTCCTCCCTTTTCTTTTGCTTCTTGGATCAGCTTTTCACTATCAAAGCTTTGCAAAGCCTTTTGAACTAGTTTGCTATCCATAGGCTTGGTTGTCATCATTCCGTCATCGGCAGAAGAATCGACAGCCCCCGCTTCTTCATTGCTTGCCTTCGTCTCTTCTGCAGTCAGTCCCAGTTCCTCCAAATCTTTGACAATTACCGTCTCTCCAGCTACCGCTTTATCAGCAGGATTTACAGGACCTGTCTCTCCAGCTTCCAGCCAAAGCAACTGTTCCATTTTTCTAAGGTCGTCCCCCATCTCTGCTTTTTGGGTAGCATAACTCTTGCCTGTCTCACCTACGCCTCCATTAGCCACTACGCTGGATACTTCAGAAGCGATAGCATCACTTACCTCCTCCATAATAGAAGAAGGGGAATCTACAGCTACAATTTTTGTCTGGGGTTGAGGAGTTGTCACTTCTTCCTCATCCTTTTTTTTTCGAAACTTCTTGGTTCTTTTTCGGTTTTTCACCTCTTCCTCAGTTTCCTCCGGACGCCAAAGTTCAGAGAGAATGAAGAGTAAAATCAACAAAACTACTCCCGCCAGGATAATCACCACGCCAAGGGGATTCTGCAATGTCCAAGATACATAACCGATCAAGGGAACTGTCATAATCACTTTCGATGCTGTCTCCGAAAATGTAAAATCCACAGTACCGCTTCCCTGTTTTGTATCTTCAAGAGTTGCCGTACCATCTCCCGTATCAAGTTTTCTTACTCGATATACGTGATCACTATTATTGGTAACTACCAACACATCATCTCCGATATCGATATTTTTTAACTCTGTTGCTTTTGCATAGGTCACAGAACCCATCTCCAGGTTAGTCTGTGTTTCCGTATTATCAATAATGGCCGTTGTAACGCCCGCTAAAGGCGGAATCAAAAGAGCCGCCGCTATAGCTATGGCGCACAGCAGAACCAGGTTTACAATCCATTTCATCAATTTTGCCATGATAATAATATCTCCTTGCAACTATAATCTTCTTTATTCTACCATCTCTCTCTTATTCTTTCAATCATTTGTTCTACACGGTTCTTCTTGTTCCCACTTCCTACTTAGCGTATAATGTTTTTACGGCAGTTAACAAAATATATATGCTGCCATATAAGGAGTTTTTATATGATCAAAACAATCGAAGACCTTTCATTAAATGCCTGGCCCTCCCATCAGATTCAGATATATGATGGCTGGCTGCTTCGCTTTTCCTATTTTTATACCCACAGAACTAATAGTGTTGAGCAAATTGGTATTTCCACAATTCCTATCGATGACAAAATCGAATATTGCCAGGATGCCTATCACAAATGGGGATCACCGGTCATCTTTAAAATTTCTCCCATCGTAGATCGTATCTTTGATCGGGAATTAGAACGACGGGGCTATTCTGTAGAACATACCACCCAGGTGATGGCTCTGGATTTGGACACTTTCCATCAGGAAGCAAATCCTGAACACCATGTGATTCTGGAAAACCGAATACCACCTCAGTGGATCGAAGCTCTCTTTCGCATGAAAAACACGACAAATCCTATCCATCGACAAATTGTCCCCTCCATGTATCGGGCAATTCCAAAGGATACCATTTCCGCATGCATTATTGAGAATGGAAATATCATAGCAACCGGGCTTGGTATTTTAGATCGGAATTTCATCGGATTATATGCAATTCATGTAGATGAATGCCATAGAGGCAAGGGCTATGCTGCTTCCATTTGCCGTGCCATTCTAAAAGAAGGCCACCGCCAAGGAGCACATAAATCTTACCTTCAGGTTGTGGCAGGAAACACACCTGCAGAATTGCTTTATAAAAGAATTGGCTATCAGCCCCTTTACACCTATTGGTTCCGTGTACTTCGGTCAAAGGAGGACAAATGGAATTACTAAGAATACTCGCCTTACATAGAAATGAATTTTTAGATACCCTCATGTATCTCATCACAGTTTTGGCTGGAGAGTCTTTGGCCATCGTGATTATCTGCTGGCTCTATTGGTGTTTTGACAAAAAAATTGCTATTCTCAGCGGTCTTGCCTACTTCGCCAGCGGCATTCCCGTGCAGGGTTTAAAAATCACCTTTCGTGTTCCCCGCCCTTGGGTGAGAGATCCAAATTTTCAGCCAGTAAAAGCTGCATTATCCGGAGCCAGTGGTTATTCTTTTCCTAGTGGCCACACCCAGACAGCTGCCTCCCTTTACAGCACCTTATTTCTCACTCTGAAAAAGAAACCCTTACGTCTGTTCTTTTTACTTTTAATTCCTGCCGTGGCCTTTTCGAGAATGTACCTAGGGGTGCATACTCCTCAGGATGTGGGATTCGCCCTTTTAATTTCCATCCCCATCATGGTTTTGATCTGGTGTTTTTGTAAGGAGATGAGTTCCAGCCAATGCAAAGCCTTTCGCATCATTACTCTGTTTCTACTACTCATGATCTTCATCCTGATCATTTGGACATATCTTCAACTTGCCAGTGGGGCTATAGACAAGGAAGATGCCGCAGACGGTATCAAAAGCTGTGGGGCTGCTTTAGGTTTTTTGCTAGGTATTTATATAGAAGATACTCGTATTCAGTTTGCGATTCCCAAAAGCAAAAAAAATGCTTTACTTCGCTTTATTGTAGGACTTTTTACAACCCTACTTATACAAAAGGGACTCAAACCCATCATTGGCACTTCCCTTCCTGCCAGCTTTATTCGTTATTGCATCACTACTTTATGGATTACCGCCATTTATCCATGGATTTTTGTTCATTTTCAAAAATGGCCATGAAATTCGCCAGCTAGCTAAAAACATATTATTTGCAATACAAAACGGGCACCTTGCTATCCAAGCAAGATGCCCACCTTTTTTCCTATCTCTTAAGCTGTCTTCCCACTGGAAAGATAGCTCTCTATGCTCTCAACTGCTTTTTCTTCATCCTCACCATTTGCATAAACACAAATGGATTCCCCAGTGTCCAAGCCAAGAGCCATCATACCCATAATACTTTTTGCATTTACTTTACGGGTACCACTTTCAATCTTGATCTCACTGTCGAAACGGCTGGCAATCTGCACCAGCATAGCGACCGGTCGCGACTCCAGTCCGTTTGGCAGCTGAACTGTCATCGTCTTTGTAATCATAATACTTCCTCCTTGTTATCCTTCCTGAAACCTGACGCAATCTCACTGATTTTCCTAAGGCGATGGTTCACACCCGACTTTCCCACTGCCGGCGTAAGCATAGATCCTAATTCCTTCAGACTTGCATCCGGATATGCCAGCCGCACTTCTGCAGTCTCCCTCAATGCATCCGGAAGCTGATCCAATCCAATCCTTTCCTGCACACACCGAATATCTTCTATCTGTCGGACTGAGGCGGATACTGTTTTGTTAATATTCGCAGTCTCGCAGTTCACCTTGCGGTTCACATTGTTCCTCATTTCCTTCATGATTCGGATATTCTCCAGATTCAGCAGCGATACGTTAGCCCCCATGAGGCCAAGTAAATCTGTGATCTGAGCGCCCTCCTTGATATATACCACAAAATAGCGCTTTCTGCTGACTACCTTTGCGTCCATACCAAGGCCAACCAGAATGTCCCTTAATTGCGTCGCCTTGCTCTCCGCATCACAAACAATCTCAAAATGATAAAACTTCTCGGGAGCACTCAATGAGCCCGATGCAAGAAATGCCCCTCTTATAAATGCCCTTCGGCAACAATCCTTTTGGATTATCCTGTGGCTTACCAAAGCAATCTCATCGTTCATACTGCCATCAGGCCGCATAAACTTCATCGCTTTCAGCAAACGGATCGCATCATCATGCGATGTCACCGTAATCAGATATACATTGCTTTTTTTCAAGTATCGATTACGTGTAATCACGATATCAGTCTTTATCATAAGGCCTTTTTTTAATAATGTAAAGCATTTTCTTGCTACAGAAGTATTTTCTGTATGAAGCCGAATACTATAATGATCATTTTCAGAGATTATAATCTCCCCAGACATAGCTATCAAAGCTGCCATCTCGGCAAGTTGGCAATGTCTTGCCGAAGGAATTTGTCTGGACAATTCTTCCTTAACTTCTCCTGAAAAAGACATACTACTCCTTTTTATCGATTTTTATGATCTCGATCAATATCCCGGTGTTCTAGCTTGACGCCATATTCCTCTTTAAGCTGCAAGCGCTCATACAGCTCATTCGCCAGAGTTACTGAGCGATGTCGTCCTCCGGTACAGCCAATGGCAATCACCAAGTGGGTCTTTCCCTCCAAGGCATAATTAGGCACCAGAAATTCAATCATATCTGTCAGCTTATCCAGAAATTCTGTGGCCGCCTTACTATTCATTACATAATCCCGGACAATCTTTTCATTTCCTGTATGATTTTTTAATTCTTCCACATAATAAGGATTAGGAAGAAAACGCACATCAAAAACTAAATCTGCATCATCAGGAATTCCATATTTAAAACCAAAGGTCAGCACACTGATCATCATATTGCTGAATTTTCGGTTCTCTACAAATATTTTCTCTAATTCCTGGCGAAGTTCTCTAGTCAGCAGATGGCTGGTATCAATAATATAATCCGCATTTTTCTTAAGGAACTTAAGTTCCGTCCGTTCTAATTGGATTCCTTTTTCTATCCTTCCTCCGCCAGAGAGAGGATGACTTCTCCTGGTCTCTTTATATCGTTTCACCAAAGTTTCATCCGATGCATCCAGAAAAAGAATTTCATATAGAATCTTATGTTCTGTCATGGTATGTAGAATAGAATCAAGCTGTGTCAAAGAGCGCCCACTTCGAATATCCACCCCTAAGGCAATATTCCTACCTTCATAAATCTCGCTTTGCATAACAAATGCTGCAAAACGTTCCATCAATGGTAAGGGTAAATTATCCACGCAGAAATAGCCCATGTCTTCTAACATTTTCAATGCAGTGCTTTTTCCTGCACCAGACATACCTGTTAAAATCACAAAACGCATATCCGCTTCTCCTTATTCTGCCACGCAACTACAAATCACGACTCACTTACGAGTCTTACACGCTGACTGAGTTAAAATTCACCTAAAAATCTTACTTCCGGTTCCAATACAACATCATAAAGTTCTTTTACTTTATCTCGAACCGTATCCATAAGCTTGATTACGTCCATGGCCGTGGCTTCGCCTGCATTAACCACAAATCCGCAATGTTTTCCCGATACCATAGCACCGCCCACCTTGAAATCACCAAAGCCTGCGTCCATAATCAACTTGCCTGCAAAGTAGCCCTCCGGGCGCTTAAATGTACTTCCTGCACTGGGGTATTCCAAGGGCTGTTTTTCAATTCTTCGTGATCTAAGATCATCCATTATTTCTCTTATTTTCTTCTTTTCTCCCTTTTGGAGCTGAAGTTCCGCATCCAGAACAATTCCCTTGTTCTGCATAAGTATACTTTTTCTATAACCCAACTCCAACTCATCCACAGAAAAACTACGAATCTCTCCTTCCGCAGTCAATACCGTAGCAGAAATAAGAATATCTTTCATCTCTCCGCCATAGGCACCGGCATTCATCACAACAGCACCGCCTAAACTGCCAGGAATTCCCGAAGCAAATTCCATTCCCGTTAATTCCGCTTCCAAAGCCATCGCAC
>CAVBGA010000053.1:0-2106 GCA_963594675.1 Lachnospiraceae bacterium | reverse complement strand
CCATAGCCATAGCCAAATATGTCTTACCGGTTCCTGCCGGTCCGATGCCAAAGGTAATCATTTTTTCACGAATACAGTCCACATATTCTTTTTGGCCAAGAGTTTTTGGCTTCACTTCTCTTCCACTGATGGTATGGCAAATGCAATCTTTGTCAATATCAACCACAGCAGACTCCTTTTCATCCATTGAAAGGGCCAGGGTGTAATCCACCTGCTGGGTTGTGATGACATTGCCCCGGGCTGCCAGTTGGATTAACTGCTCCATGACCCGGGCCGCCTGCTCTACCTTAGCAGACGGTCCGATCACCTTAATTTCATCATTCCTTGCAACTAACGTAACCCCAAGGGCACGCTCAATCTTTTTGACATTTCGGTCATATTGGCCGAGAACATTCGATTCCTGATCAGCAGGAATCTGCAATGATACTTCGGTAATACCGCTCATAGCTTCACTCCTTAGTTCCTTTTATTTATCGGAAATCTCTCCGTGCAGGGACTGCAGAGACTGTACTTCACTATTGCCCTTTGTCTGCATGGATCGAATTCCACGAATGGTTGCCTGGGCAGCCGCAATGGTTGTCATATAAGGCACTTTTTTCTTAATTGCTGCTTTACGCAGATAGCTATCATCCCAATTGCTGGACTTGCCACTAGGTGTATTTAAAATCAAATCTATCTCACCATTAGTGATCAGATCCAAAATATTAGGTCTTCCCTCCTGCAGCTTATTGACCAAGGTAGAGGAAATTCCTTCTTTCTCCAGTAAAATCTGAGTATGCTTGGAAGCTAAAATAGAAAATCCTGCCTCTGCAAATTCCTTCGCTACCCCAATTACTTCCTCTTTATCTTTATCATTTACAGAAATCAGAACCTTTCCAGTAAGGGGAAGCTTGGTCTGAGTTGCCTCCTGGGCTTTAAAGAAGGCTTCTCCATAATCATGAGAAAGGCCTAATACTTCGCCGGTAGAACGCATCTCCGGTCCCAGAATGGGATCTACTTCCTGGAACATATTGAAGGGGAATACCGCTTCCTTCACACCATAATAAGGTATCTTTTTCTCTTTTAGTTCCGGAACTGGTGAAGGTCTTCCCGTCAACTCTGCAGTGACGATATCAATAGCTAGGGGTACCATACGGATGTTGCATACTTTAGATACCAGAGGCACTGTTCTGGAAGCTCTTGGATTTGCCTCCAGCACATACACCTTGCCATTTTCGATGGCATATTGCATGTTCATAAGACCTTTTACATGCATTTCTTCTGCAATTTTTCTTGTATATTCCTTGATAGTCTCCAGATTTTCCGGGCTGATATCCCTGGAAGGAATGATGCAAGCGGAGTCTCCGGAATGTACACCTGCCAGCTCAATATGTTCCATTACTGCCGGAACAAAAGCATGGGCGCCATCACTGATAGCATCTGCCTCGCATTCCTTGGCATGATTCAGGAAACGATCGATCAAAATCGGACGATCTGGTGTCACACCAACTGCCGCTTTCATATATTCTGTTAAATTATCATCATCATAGACTACTTCCATGCCCCGTCCACCTAATACATAGGAGGGACGAACCATAACGGGATAACCAATCTCCCCAGCAATCTGCAGTGCTTCCTCTACATTTACCGCCATACCTGACTCCGGCATAGGAATCTCTAATTTATCCATCATAGCGCGGAAAAGATCACGGTCCTCTGCCAAGTCAATCACAGATGGAGCGGTGCCAAGAATTTTCACACCATATTTCTCAAGATCTGCGGCAAGATTCAACGGTGTCTGACCACCAAACTGTGCAATAACACCTACCGGTTTTTCCTTGTGATAAATACTAAGAACATCCTCCAAAGTAAGCGGTTCAAAATAGAGTTTATCAGAAGTATCATAATCTGTAGAAACCGTCTCCGGATTGCAGTTAACGATAATGGTCTCAAATCCTAATTTTTTCAAAGCCAAAGATGCATGAACACAGCAATAGTCAAACTCAATACCCTGACCAATTCTGTTGGGTCCTCCACCAAGAATCATAATCTTGGGCTTATCGCTGTTTACAGGGTTCTTATCTTCTGCATTATAGGTAGAATAATAATAGGCACTATCCTTTGTTC
>CAVBGA010000052.1:0-11637 GCA_963594675.1 Lachnospiraceae bacterium | reverse complement strand
ATCTTCAGCCGATCATGAAAATCGTTTGCCGCAAAACGTGCTTCTGGGTGCAAAACCAGATTAAAATTTGCTTCCGACATGGTTTGATATTCCTCATAATCCTTACATCTGGATATTTCATGGATGACTTTTACCCCCGCCCCACGGAGCAAATTATACAGCTCGCAGTCATCCTGTAATGGTGAAAAATAACCCAGCAAATTTACCACATTTCCTTTTTTCTTTCTGGGCTCCAACAGGGAATAAATGGACTGCCGCACATGTACCATAGGTGGCTTTCTTCCCTCTCTGGTCAGGGCATACATGTAACAAGGACGCACAGCTAGGCCTGCCAACTCTTCCGCCCTGCGACAGACCCGTTCCATATCTGTTCCAAGAAGTGCATCCACACAGGTAATACAGATCATCACCACAGATGGCTTTTTCTTTAACCCATCACAAATTTCTGCCACCGCCTTGGGAATCTTTTTTAAATGCCGCCCGGTTACAATATCTGTCTCGTCCATGAGGAGATAATAAAAGCGATCTCGGTAGGCCGGCATTGCGCTAAGAACAGAAGTATTACGGCCACAGCATCCCGGAGACACAATCAGCATAATAGAATCCGGCACTGCCAATCCAGCTCGCTTTACGCCAAAACCCTCCGCTCCAGGGGAATTGAAGGCTAAAGTTGCCGGTGAACTATAAATCAAATGGGTATGCGAAATCAGTTGTTGGGGAATATGATCCTTGCCCAATTCCGCCAATTCTTTTACGGTAGCAAAATATGCTTCCTGCCTCATGCATTTTCCTCTTCTTTCCATAATAATGTGGCCAGATTGAGGAAACATTTGCTAATTTCTGAACCTGCATCTCCCTCAATCACGGTCTTACCCTCTTCTTCCCAACGAATAATTTCATCACTTCTCGGCACCTCACCTACAATGGGCACCCCAATCTTCTCAGAAAATGCCTGAACCTTTTCCGTCTCATTTTCCACATTTCTATGATTTAAAATGATTCCAAATACTCTGGCATAACTACGATCCTCAAAATTTTTGACAGCGCTGGAAATATTATTTGCTGCATACAATGCCATCTTCTCTCCGGAAGTAACAATCAAAACCTTCTCGGCATATCCTTCCCGAATGGGTGCTGCAAAGCCCCCGCACACTACATCCCCTAATACATCATATAAAACCACATCCGGTTTATACTGGGCAAACAAGTCCAAGTCCTCAAGGAGCTGAAATGTGGCAATAATGCCACGGCCGGCACAGCCAAGTCCTGGGGTAGGGCCACCGGTTTCAATACAAAGAATTCCTCCATAGCCCTCTTTCGAAATCTGTGCTAACTCATCCGGTTCTTCGTCCTCCTCCCTCATAAAATTCATCACGGGGCGAAGAGGCTCTCCTCCTAGCAAATTAATGGTGGAATCTGCTTTCGGATCACAGCCAATCTGAATGACTCGTTTTCCCATATAGGCAAATGCAGCCGCCAGGTTGGAAGTCACCGTGGATTTTCCAATACCGCCCTTTCCGTAAATTGCTATCTTTAGCATGCTCTCCTCCTCTTTCTCCCCTAATTTATCTGTTTTTGTAAAACAAAAACCATTTCTCCGGCAAGTTGTCAGAAAAATGGTTTTATAGTTCTATATTCCTTATTCCTAAACTATTTCCGCTCGGATTTTCCTTGCCGTCAGAGTTTTATTTAAAATTTGCATCTCATTACTATATTGTCTTTTTCACCAAATGCATTGCAGATAAGCGAAGCAGTTATAGTAATTTTGACATAATTTTACCATTTCACTGGTAAGTTAGTCAACGTGAACAGTTTTATCTTGCACTAATGTTTGCAATTTCACTGTATTTTATAGAATTGACTTTTTTCCAAGTCTGAAATAATCTATAATGGATTATTTGTTTGCTACAAAAACTTATTTTTAATAGATTTATTTTCAGGAGGATACTCTATGACCGTCAGCGAAATCACCAGCCTAAGCTCATATCTTTTAACCCTGTATTATGATAATAATACAGCACCATTTTTTGATCACTGCCACGATGATATTCTATGGTTGGGGCCCGCTCAAAAACAAATCATCCGAAGCAAAAAAGCCCTACTCGAATCTTTTGAAAAAGAGAATAATCAATTACAGTTTAAAGTTTATGATCTTACCGCTACTCCCTTTTATATTTCTGCTAATTGTACGGAAGTCCTCCTGACCTTTGTTGTCGATACCTTTTGGCCCAACGGAGATAGCAATCGAGTCTACCAACGGATCACCCTAACTTGGGAAATTCACAAAGACAAGGCACTCATCAGAGTCTGCCATATTTCCAATCCTATTGACTATGACAATCGGGATTCTATTTATCCTACCCACTATCTCGAAACTCACGCCCAAATGACGCTTTACAGAGAAGGCTCAAAGAAACTATCATTTAAAGGGAAGAACAAATCCATCCTTTATACTAATACGGAACAAATTCTCTATATGGAAAGCATCGGAAATCATACGGTAATCCATATAGCATCTCAGACTTTTGAATGCACCGAACGCTTATCAGCTATTGCCAAGAGAATCGAAAATGGCTTACTTCGCTGTCACGCCAGCTATCTTGTAAATCCTTTATATGTAGAATCCATTGAGCGTTTTGCATTGACTATGACAGACGGCAAGAAAATTCCTGTACCGGAAAAAAAATATACTGCCGTAAAAGCTGAACTATTTAAGGAATAAGGTCTAGGGGAGTCTCCAAGCGAGACTCCCCTTGTCAAGATTCGTTTTAACTCAAAACACATCTTTAATGCAATGTATTTTCCCTTTTTCTCACAATTCCCACTATTCCAGTGATTGAGGCAAATATAAGAATCAGATACCCTTGCATATCCGTAGAATCACCAGTCTGCGGTGACGACTTTGTTGTCGTGGTTGCCGAGGTTCCTGTGCTTGCTGTAGTCCCTATACTTGCTGTGGTCCCTGTGCTTACACCAGAATTTGCCCTTGTAGCACTTTTTGTTATATTTTTTGCTGTGTTTTTTGTTTTATTTTCCTTTGTATTTTTCTTAGTCGCTGCAGCTTTCTTCTTTTCATTCACCGTAAAATGTGCCGTTGCAGTTCCGCTTTCAGAAACAATTTCCAAACTATGCTTGCCCTCTGAAAGGTTGGCAACATAATCCGCATTTAGATTTCTCCATCTAGCGTACAAGTTGCAGTATACGTAATTTTTCCATCTCCAAGACAGCTTGCAGGCATAATATATGATGAAACAATACACTCTTCTGTTTTTACATGACTCGAATCGTTTCCACATATAAATTTTGCAGTCACATTACTAAAATTGTTCGCCCAAGTAAAAGTCGGTTTTCCGTAGCTATGCCCTATTTTCGAAATTATCGGCACACCAGGACAATCCATATTTCCATCTTTATCAAAAAAATACTTGCCACACATCATACAAAACCAGTATTTTTCCCATCCTGCTTCGGTACAAGTCGGATTTTTTCTGCCTATCTCCTTCGTAAAATGACGTCCGTCAGGAGTACAACAACTGCCTGCTTGCACAGTGTTCACACTTACTATGCACATAACGGCCACAACAATCATGATTATTGTTATTTTTTTCATATTCTCTTTCATGAACTACTATACGTAGAATCCGAGAATTTTCACGGATCCTACGTTCAAAATATTCTTGATCGCTTTCACCATTTTTTACTTAACATAAAAAACAGAGAACTCATTTACTGTTTCCTTAACTGGACAAAAAACAAATTTTCCTTCCATTATTCCAGAATTAGTTGCTTCATTATCTAGATAATATCCACTACAAACAATAGCATCTAATCTGTTCAATTCCTTCCACCTTGTCTTTTTATCTGGATTCTCAAATTCTGGACCGCCTAACCACCAGTTATTTCTAAGTCGAGCATTATGACCTTGAGCAATTACAACGTTTCGGATTTGAATTTTTGTATTCTTTTCATCCAGGAGTGTAATCTCCAGGTTTCCCATAATAGCAAAATTCAATTTTTCTGGCCACTCATCATAAGAATCGCAAGCAATGGTTCTTCCTGGGCTTACATGTTCTTTAAACCAATTTGCCACATTTCCATCACCTTCTCTATCAGCTTTAATACACATATCCCAAACTTCATCACCTTCACGGATAAACTTTACACTCTTAAGATCGATGTGTTTTTCATCCCCAATAGAAAAGGCCGTGAGTATAAATTCTAAGTCTTTAACCTTAAATAATTTAATTTTCAAATCATTTTACTGCATAATGTTGCTCCTTTCTCCAAAATATTGATGGTTTGATTTGCCTTCATGGCATTATATTGATAATTTTTATGTTTTCCTGTACATCTCCTTCCTCCTTTACATTGATATTTCAACGGTTTTTATGTATATGTATTGTAATTCATTCTGAAAAGCATTACAATGTAGTTAACAATTTTCACCTGTTATTTTACAAAGAAAGCTTGTTCAATATATAGTTTCCACAATAATAGCACCGATCAACTTGTGACCGATGCTAAAGCTTATATCTCTTATTCCATTTTCATAATTTCAAGTCTTTTCCCGCTATTTATTACTTCTTCACCTTAGAAATCAGAGCCACAGTCTCCACGTGAACGGTGTGGACAAATTGATCCACACAGACACAGCGTTCCACCCGATAGCCCTTTTCATGGAACATAGGCAAATCTCTGGCCAGGCTGGTAGGCTTGCAGGAAATGTAAATCAACTTATCCACACCATAGTCCAGAATCTTTGGTAAGGCCTTGGGATGCACTCCATCTCTTGGAGGATCCAGAATAATAAAATCTGGTCTTTCCGTCAGGTTATCCAATACCTTCAGTACATCACCGGCGATGAATTCGCAATTGCCGATTCCATTTAATTGTGCATTTTCCCGAGCTGCCTCTACCGCTTCCTCCACAATCTCTACGCCCACTACTTTATCTGCCACAGCCGCTGCTATCTGAGAAATGGTTCCGGTACCGCTATACAAATCATAAATTACATTTTTCTTTTCACGGCCTACATATTCCCTAACGGTCTCGTAGAGAATTTCCGCTGCCTGGGAATTAGGCTGAAAGAAGGAAAATGGTGTAATACGGAAACGAAGTCCCAGAAGTTCTTCATAGAAGTAATCCTGTCCGTAAAGAACCTTTGTCTCATCACTTTGCACCACGTCAGATAAGGAATCATTAATAATATGAAGAATTCCTGTAATCTTTCCTTCCAGATCAAGGGCTAAAATCTCTTCCACCAAGGGTTGCAGATCATGCATTTCCTGGGATGTTGTCACCAGATTTACCAGAATTTCCCCTGTTCGATCTGCTCTTCGCAGCATAAGATGACGAAGGTAGCCAACATGCTGCATCTTCTTATAATAGCTAACCTTTCTCTTGAGAAAATACTGCCATACACAGACCAGAATTTTTGTCATGTCCTCATGAACCAATTTGCAATCAGAAGCTGTCAAAATGTCATAGGTACTGCCCTTTTTGTGGAGTCCCAAAGTCAGAGGGCCATCCTTATATTCATCGCCAAAAGAAAACTCCATTTTGTTGCGGTATGCAAACTCCTTCGGGCTTCTTTTAATAGGTTCAAAATCATAAGCATAGTCAATAACTCCATCTAAAAGGGTCTTAATCTGCTCAGATTTCATTTTTAATTGTTCCTCGTATGGCATAGTCTGGTACATACACCCACCACAAGCAGGGAAATTATGACAAACTGCCTCCCTAGTCTCCAGAGGGGATTGCTCCAGAGTCTTCATGATACGACCCTCCAGACGTCCTCCTCTTTTTTTATTAATCATAAACTCAATCTTCTGACCGGGAATTCCATTTTTTACTGTAATCTGCTGGTCCTCAAAGGTCAGCTTGCCTTTATTTGGGAAATCTACTTTCTCGATAATTCCCCAACCCATATCACCCTTTTTCATGGATGTCTCCTCTCACTATCTATGGTGGATATTCTGTTTTTCTTACAAATGCTTAACAACTACAAAATTTGTCAACTGAGTTTCCTATACGATAAAAAATCCCGGTGAGGCACTCAAAGTCTCACCGGGTCAAGTGTACATAGAACTTACAGATGCTTACTCCTCATCTGCCTCTTCTTCATCTTTATCATCGTCTTCGAAATAATCATCAAAATCATCATCGAAATCATCTTCAAAATCATCCAGGTAATCCGGAGTGAAGAAACGATAAACGGCATATGCAATTCCTGCTACTGCAGCAACAGCACCGATGATAGCCAATACCCAGAGCAATGTGTTCTTATTGTTCTCTTCGATCTCTTTTTTCTGAAGCAGGGCCATCAGTTCATCAATTTTATTGTTCATGGTAACACCGTCCTTCCTTAGTCGATGGCAATATTATAACACGACTTTTCTGATAATGCCACATGTAATCCTTTATATCTTCTTCAATTTTGCAAATGCAGCAAACATTTTCTTAATACCGAATTTTTCAAAATCCACAGTAACTTCGTAATCTTTGCCACCCTCTACAATGTTCTTTACTGTACCAACGCCAAACTTCACATGTTTTACCTGATCGCCCACACCATACTCCAGCTTGTCCGCCTTAACCACTTTAAATTGATTCGGCTGAAAAAGCTGAGAGCGCTGGGAACGGTAAGAATCTCTCATACTGGTATGAGGCTTCTTGTCCCATGCCCCAGATGAGGTCTGCTCCGTTTTCTTCTCTGTGACCCTACGGTCCATATCCAACATGTCCTTGGGAATCTCCCCAATAAAACGGGAAATTCTACTGTATTGGGTCTCACCACGTACCATTCGCTGCTTGGCACCGGTCATAATCAACTCTTTTTTCGCCCTAGTAATTCCCACATAACAGAGTCTTCTTTCCTCTTCAATGGACATAGGATCATCCGATGTAATTGACATAAAACCAGGGAAAATTCCATCTTCCATTCCTGTCATATATACAATAGGGAACTCCAAACCTTTGGCACTGTGCAAAGTCATAAGAAGCACTTTATCATCTGAGGAATCCAGACTGTCAATGTCTGCCACCAAGGCCACTTCCTCTAAGAAGGCGCTTAGACTTCCCTCTTGAGCGGAATCATCATACAATTGTGCCTTTGTAATCAACTCATTAATATTTTCAATTCTGGCTTTTGCCTCGTCCGTATTCTCTATTTCCAGCTCTTTTACATAGGCTGTTTCCTCTATCACTTTTTCCAACAGTTCACGGACACTTAAAAAATCCACCTGGGAACGCAAACGCTCAATCAGGGAAACAAAGCCATCCACCTTGCTCTTGCTGCGGCCCAATACATTTCCAATTCCCTCTGATGCCAGAGCGTCATAAAAGCTTAGACCATTTGCCATAGCATAATCCGCTGCCTTATTGATAGAAGTTGCCCCAATTCCTCTTTTGGGAACGTTGATTACCCTGCGCACCGCCAGATCGTCTCTGGCATTATCAATGGTCTTTAAATAACATAGAAGATCTTTAATTTCTTTTCTGGCATAGAAATTTATGCCCCCTACCAAGCGGTAAGGAATATTGGCAAACATAAATTTCTCTTCAAAAAGTCGAGACTGGGCATTGGTGCGATATAAGATAGCAAAATCCTGATATCGGTTTTCCCCTGCTGCCACTCTCTTGCGAATCTCCCCAGCTACAAATTCCGCCTCTTCAAAGGCAGTCATAAACTGGCGAAATCTAGGAAGCTTTCCTGCCTCATTTTCTGTCCAGAGAGATTTTTCTTTTCTCTGCTTATTATTACGAATCACTTCATTTGCCGCATTTAGGATATTCTGGGTGGAGCGATAATTCTGTTCCAGGCGGATCACCTTGGTATCAGGAAATACCTTTTCAAAGCTTAGAATATTCTTAATATCCGCCCCACGGAAACGATAAATCGACTGGTCATCATCACCAACCACACACAAATTCCGATATCTTTCTGCCAGAAGACTGATAAAGCGGAATTGAACTGTATTCGTATCCTGGTACTCATCCACCATAAGGTATTTTAACTGTTCCTGATATGCCAAAAGTACTTCCGGGCAAGCTTCAAAAAGCTCTACCGTTTTCATAAGCAGATCATCAAAATCCAGAGCATTATTCTTGGCAAGGCGTTTTTGATAAGCCGTATAAAGTTTTGCCACCACAGTAGAATAGCGGTCTTCTCCATTTTCTGCAGTATAGTCCTCAGGAGAAATCATAGAATTTTTCGCTGAGGAAATTGCAGACAGCACAGCTCTCTCTTTAAACATCTTGGTATCCAGATTCATGGATTTTATGATTTCCTTCATCACAGACTTGGAATCGTCCGTATCATAAATAGTGAAATTATTTTCATAACCGATACGATCAATGTAACGTCGAAGAATCCTTACACAACTGGAATGAAACGTAGACACCCATATACTCTCTCCGCCAAAGGATACGGCATTCATTACACGCTCCCTCATCTCGGCGGCAGCCTTATTGGTAAAGGTGATGGCCATGATATTCCAAGGTTTTACTCCCTTTTCTTCGATTAAATAGGCAATCCTGTTGGTCAGGACCTTTGTTTTCCCGGAACCAGCCCCTGCCAGAATCAAAAGTGGACCTTCCGTATATTCTACAGCCTCTCGCTGTTGTGGATTCAAACTATCAAAAGTGTTCATATATAACCTTTCTTTGCTTCTTAATAGTTACCAAAGGTGAACATTAACGATTATATATCCTAGAAAGATCAAAGTAAAGCAAGTACTGCCAGAAGAAAGCAAGCACATGCCCTACATCTCTTGAAAAAATCTTATATATCTGGTATTCTAAACTATATCTTGTGGAGGTGTATCTCACCTCATATGTTCTTAAAGTTCACATAATATTTTCTATATAGGAATGTCGGAGGCGCTATAATGAATATAGATAAAAAAGATTGGATTAACAGTATTCTGGAAACCATGTCAAACACGGATTTTGTAAAAGCAGGGGACATTCCCAATATTCCTCTCTATATGGATCAGGTAACCACTTTTATGGATGCTAACCTGGAATCAACCAAACGCCATGAAGATGATAAGATTCTTACCAAAACCATGATCAACAACTATACAAAGAATAAGCTTCTGCCCCCTTCGGAAAAGAAAAAATACTCTTCAGAGCATATATTGATGCTTATTTTTATTTATTATTTAAAAAGTTTTCTCTCCATCACAGATATTCAGGATATCCTAAAACCCATCAGCGATAAATATTTTGATCGAAAAGGACAGTATTCCCTGCAAGAGGTATATGAAAGGATCGTTGCTGCAGAGGAAGCACAAAACCAATCAAATAAAGAAGACATCCGTGCAAAATATGAAAAATCCCTTGAAATTTTTGCGGATGCCCAGGAAGAAGATAAGGATTATATGCAGATGTTCACTTTCATCTGTCTTCTAAGCTATGATGTTTACACCAAAAAACAGTTAATCGAATCCATCGTGGATCAATTCTCCGCTGAAAAGAAACAATGACTTTGTTTACATTAGGATTTTAACGTGTTAAAATTATAATACACCTGTTGATAGGCAGGAGCTGCAATCAAAACGATTACAGTCCTGCTTATTTCACGTAATTGTATTTGAATTATGAAATGTGAGGAAAACATTATGAGTAAGACGATACATACAGAAGCTGTTGATCAGCTGTTTGATGCAATCCTGAGTCTGCAAAGCAAAGAAGAATGCTATACATTTTTTGAGGATGTATGCACCATCAATGAATTGCTTTCTCTTTCTCAGCGTTTCGAAGTAGCCAAGATGCTGCATCAGAAGAAAACCTATCTGGAGATTTCCGAAAAGACCGGAGCATCCACAGCAACCATCAGCCGCGTTAACCGCTCCCTCACCTATGGGAATGATGGTTACGACCTGGTCTTTAAACGAATCGGAGTGGAGTGATTCCATCCATGCAAATCTGGCAAAACAAACCCTACTATTCTCTTAGCTGCAGAATGGAAGAGATTTTTCATACCAAAGTGTATAAACTCTCCCTAAACGGAGGCATGTCTTGTCCCAACAGAGATGGAAAGATTGGACGAGGTGGTTGTATTTTTTGCAGCGCGGGCGGTTCCGGTGATTTCGCTGGAAATCAATCTCTTTCCATTCATCAGCAGATAGAAGAACAAAAGAAATTGCTGGCTGGAAAAAGAAATGCCGATAAATTTATCGCTTATTTCCAAGCTTACACCAATACCTACGCTCCAGTAGCCTATTTGAGAGAAATATTCACAGAGGCGATTCAGCATCCGGAGGTGGTGGCCCTCTCTATTGGTACACGCCCCGACTGTCTTGGGGATGATGTGCTCGCATTACTTGATGAGCTAAATCATCAAAAACCGGTCTGGGTGGAGCTTGGACTCCAAACTATTCATCCCGCCAGTGCCGCTTATATTCGCCGAGGCTATGATATGCCCTGTTTTGAAAAAGCAGTCAAGGATCTTCGAGACTTACATATAGAAGTAATCGTCCATACAATTCTTGGCCTCCCCGGCGAAAATGAAGCTATGAACCTGGAGACTATGAATTATTTAAATCATATGGATATTCAGGGAATTAAACTGCAATTGCTTCATGTACTCAAGGGAACCGACCTGGCCAACGACTATCAAAAGGGACAGTTTCAAGTACTCAGTAAAGATGATTATCTCAACCGAGTGATTCACTGCCTGGAAGTATTATCGCCGGAAATTGTAATTCACCGAGTCACCGGTGACGGCCCAAAAGATCTCTTAATCGCTCCCCTATGGAGCAGTGCCAAGAGATCCGTACTTAATGAACTTCATCACCGTATGAAAATCATGGATGCCTGGCAAGGGAAATATTATCATCCCTAACCTCAGCACTCCATATCCTAATATATCAGGAGGAATGCCCATGTCAGAATCTCTAACCCTATATAAATTAATTATTTTATATATGTTGAAAAAAGTAAACTTTCCATTAAAGAATGCCCAGATTACTGATTTCATTCTGGGGCAGGAATATACCTCTTATTTTCACCTGCAACAGGCAATCTCGGAGATGACAGAATCCGGTCTTCTGGATATGGAGACCTCGCAAAATACTTCCAGTTATCAGATGACAGATAATGGAAAACAAACCATCGACTTCTTTGAGGATCAGATACCCGATGCCATAAAAGATGATATTATGCGTTATTTGGATGCCAACGCCTACGAAATGCGTAATGAAATGATGACACGGGCCGATTATGACAAGATCCCCATGCAAAATGATTACAGTGTCCACTGTTACGTAAAAGAAGGCAATGGAACCCTCATGGAACTGCAGCTTACTGTTCCTGAGGAATCCATTGCCCGTCAAATGGTATCTGTCTGGCCGGAAAAGAGCCAGCAGATTTATGAATATCTCATGAAAGAACTTATGAGTGGGAGTGACAAGAAAGACTAAACTTTACTCATGAATCCAATCCAGATACTCTCGTATTTTCTTTTCATAGCCCTGCTCTGTAGGATGATAAAAATGACTACCTTCCAGTTCATCTGGGAGGTATTGTTGTTTTACATAATGTTTCGGAAAATCATGAGCGTATTGATATCCTACCCCTTGACCCATTTTTCCTGCCCCACCATAATGGGCATCCTGGAGATGTGTAGGCACT
>CAVBGA010000051.1:0-12258 GCA_963594675.1 Lachnospiraceae bacterium | reverse complement strand
GAACTATCTGTAGTAAAATCAGCAGTATAGACCCCATCTTCCAAAGCAGCTTCCTGGGATTCTTCCTTTGTCTGCTGACCGTCTGAATTGCCGCCACAGCCCACTATCGCGGAAACAGAAAGCAGCGCTATCAAACACAGAGTAATTATTTTCTTCTTCATATTTTAGCTCCTTTTTTCAGAGACCTGACTCTTGCAGTTCCTTGCTAGGATAAAAAATAAAAAAGAACCTTGACTCTGCAATGAACACAGCCAAAGTTCCTTATCATTCTCCATAATGTCCTTCGCTATATTTCCTGCATATTTAAATATAGCACGCTTAAGCAGCAGTAACACATGCCAAAATGGAATACCTTTATCTATCCATTCTAAGTGGGAAGGAATCTAAAAATCCAAAAACTTGCTCATCATGAATAAAATGCATCAATTGGTAAGCACATAGAAGAGCCACCTTCTCTTCCTTGAGAATTCTCGCTGCCTCTTTGCGGTCAACAAGAACTACCTCTAACTCCTCACCATCCTCCAAAAGGTCATAATTTACTTCTCCATCTGCATAGCCATACACTGCAGCGCAGGCTTCATCACACATACCGACGGTGGTAAAAAAAGGTTTTTCAATGGAATTACTCACAGGAATAGGATGCAGGTTCATTCCTGTTTCCTCCTTCAATTCCCGAACCGCTGCCTCATGAAAATCTTCCCCTTCCTCTACCAGACCAGCCGGCATTTCATAGAGAACACTATCTATGGTATAGCGATATTGTTTCACCAAAATAATGCGATCTTCCGCTTGGGAAGTGCCCTTCACTACAGCATAAATAGATACACCATCTGCATTGGTCTTTCTACTGCTAAGCTTCAGGCCCTCCTGATTCTTTGCTCGAGAAGCCAGAAAATAAGAGAATTCATTTCCCTTTTTATTTACCGACTTCAATTCATACATATTGACAAATCGATTTTTGGTCTGTTGAATTACTTCTTTTATCATTCCCATGTCTTATCCCCCGACTAAAAATCTCCCCTTTGTCGAAACTACAGCTGAGAGATTTACAACTAAATTACAATTTCATGGTGAGACTGATTCTCTTTTTATTCAAATCCACACCTAATACTTTTACTTCGACAATATCTCCCACGCTAACCACATCTAAAGGATGCTTTATATAGCGCTCAGACAGCTGGGATATGTGTACCAAACCATCCTGATGCACTCCTATGTCCACAAAGGCTCCAAAATCAATTACATTTCGAACGGTGCCCTTCAGAATCATTCCTTCCTTCAGGTCTTTCATCTCCAATACATCAGAACGCAGAATGGGCTTGGGCATATCCTCTCTAGGATCTCTTCCCGGTTTACCAAGTTCCGTAACAATATCTCTAAGAGTCGGCTCACCTACGCCAATATCCTCAGCAGTTTTCTTGTAATCATTGACTTTAATCTTACGTTCCTTCGCTTCCAGAATCCAGGAAGGTTCATGGCCCAGAGAAGACAAGAATTTACGGGTGGCATCATAGCTTTCCGGATGAATGCTGGTGGCATCCAAGGGTTCGTCTCCCCCAGTAATCCTTAAAAATCCTGCACACTGCTCAAAAGCCTTTGGGCCCAGTTTTGCCACTTTCAGCAGCTCTTTTCTATTGGTAAAACGTCCATTTTCCTCTCGGTAGAGGACAATATTTTTTGCAATAGCTTTTGTAATACCGGAAATATATTCCAAAAGAGATACAGAAGCCGTATTCAGATCCACACCTACACGGTTTACGCAGGATTCTACCACTCCATTCAGAGCATCTCCTAATTTTTTCTGATTCATGTCATGCTGGTATTGTCCCACACCAATCGCCTTAGGATCAATTTTTACCAGTTCTGCCAAGGGATCCTGCACACGTCTTGCAATGGAGGCAGCACTTCTCTGTCCCACATCAAAATTAGGAAATTCCTCCGTAGCCAGCTTGCTGGCAGAATATACAGAAGCACCTGCCTCATTCGTTATGACATAGCGAACCGGCTCATCAATTTCCCCCAGTAATTTGGCAATAAATTGTTCTGATTCCCTGGAGGCGGTTCCGTTTCCTACAGAAAACAGAGTCACATGATACTTCTTAATTAATTTCTTCAAGGTATCTGCTGCTGCCTTTTGTTTTGCTGGTGTAGTAGGCGCTGTAGGATAAATCACCACTGTATCCAACACCTTTCCTGTAGGATCTACTACAGCTAATTTACAGCCTGTACGGAAGGCCGGATCCCATCCTAAGACCACCTGCCCTGCAATGGGAGGCTGCATAAGAAGCTGTTCCAAATTGCTTCCAAATACCTTAATTGCACCATCTTCCGCCTTTTCCGTCAACTGGCTTCGAATCTCACGCTCAATGGCCGGAGCAATCAACCTTTGATAACTATCCTCTACCACAGCTTCCAAAACTGGTCCGGTAATGGGATTATCATTGCTAATTACCTTCTTTTTCAGATAACGAAGAATATCCTCCTTTGGCGCCTCAATCTTAATGGTGAGAATTTTTTCTTTTTCTCCTCTATTCAAAGCCAGAATTCGGTGACCTGCCGTTTTACTGATAGGTTCGCTGAAATCATAATACATTTCATAAACCGATTCCTTCTCGGCATCTTTAGCATTTGAAATGATTTCTCCCTTTTTTATCGTCATCTCACGGATTCGTGTTCTATAGTCTGCTACATCAGCAATGCTCTCCGCAATAATATCCATAGCACCGGCAATGGCTTCCTGAGCTGTCGCAACACCTTTTTCTTCATTAATATAGGCTTTTGCCTCTTCCTCCAAGGGCTTCTTTGTTCTCTGAAGAGAAATCAATACAGATAAAGGCTCCAATCCCTTCTCCTTAGCCATGGTTGCTCTAGTTCTTCTCTTAGGACGATATGGCCGATATAAATCTTCCACCTCTACCAGCGTCAAGGCTGACATAATATCCTTCTCTAATTCTGGTGTCAATTTCCCCTGCTCTCTGATAACACCCAGAACCTGTTCTTTCTTCTCCTGTAGATTTCTCAGATAATTTAATCTCTCATACAGGTTTCTCAAAATTTCATCATTAAGTGAACCTGTTTTTTCTTTTCTATATCGAGCGATAAAAGGAATGGTATAGCCCTCATCGATTAATTCTACGGCAGCCTTTGCCTGCTCTTTCTTTATTCCCAGTTCATCACTCAGTGTCTTAATAATATCCATATATATAGCCTCACTTTTTTATCGATGTTACCAATCTATCAATCCATCCGCTATTTGTCAATACTTGCCATCTGAACAAGCTTCATGTTAGAATAGACTCGTTATTGCAAAAAAAATGCAATAAGGTAGATTTTTTCCTATTAAAAGAAAGTTGGTAATCTATGGAAAATCAATATAATAATGAAGAAAACAAAGCAGAGGAGAATCAACTGGAATATTATTATTCCTTCGGTAATCAAATGCCCCCCCAGGCTTCTCAGCCTCGTAATCCCTTGGCTACAGCATCCCTGGTTCTGGGAATCTGCTCGCTGGCTTTGGCTGTTACAGGCATGTCATTTGTTTTAGCTGCAATTGGCATCGTCCTTGCTCTCCTATCAAGAGGAGCTGCGCCTATGCCCCGCAATGCAAAGGCTGGTCTGATCACCTCCTGCATCGGTGGCATTCTGTCTATCGTAATCCTTATCTTTTCCGTATTCTATGTTGTACAAAGCGGCAATCTGGATAAGATACTGGATATGTATGAACAGTATTACAATTCCTCCACTAATAATCTCTATGACAACAGTGGTTCCAACAGCTATAGCAATGGCTACGATAGCTATAATAATGGTTCCGACAATGATTCTGATTATTATGGTGATGACAGCAACAACTATGGTTCTTACTTTGGGGGATCTGATGACAGCACTTATGGCAGTGACGGTTCTGATAGCTACAGCAATGGTTACTTTGACTACTATGGCGGCCTTTTTGGAAATGGAGGCGATAATAGCAGCAACAGCCAGAGCAGTGGTATGGATGACCTGTAAGAAAGGAGGTAAACGCACATGAAACGTACATCTGCAGAATTAAAAACCATGGCACGTTCCGCCCTAACAGGTAACTTTGGTAATTTCGCAGTTTGCTATCTGCTTTATATTCTAATTACCTGGCTGGTGCAATCTCTGGTTCCCGGTGTATCCATCACCCAGTCCAGTAGTTTATCCTCCATATCGATTTCCTTACTGATTTCCCTAATCCTATCTCTCTTGCTTAATGTGTTGGAAGCCGGATTTATCAAAATCAGCCTTTCTGTTAGCAGAAAGGAAGGAATCAATGTAAAGGATTTATTTTTTGCCCTGCGCAATCACCCTGATCGGTATTTGATCCTTTACTTAATTTTTATGTTTGCCATATTTCTTTTTGAAATTCCGGGAATTCTTTGCATTTGCCTACTGGCTGGAGAGCTTATTCCCACCAATGCCATTACACTGTTTATTACTGGATTGATCTGTTTGCTTATGTTGGTATTGGCTATTATCTTTCTTCTGAAATACGCTCTGGCTTCTATTATTCTCACTGAGGATACCGAGATTAGCAGCACAGATGCCATGAAGGCCAGCAAACAGATTATGGAAGGCAATAAAAGTCGTTATTTCTACCTATTGGTTAGTTTTATCGGTTTCAAGATTCTAAGTCTTCTTTCTCTTGGTATTGCTAATTTCTGGGTAGATCCTTATATCAAGGTAACGAAAATGGAATTTTATAGAGATGTCACAGGAGAACTTGAACTTCCGAACGAAATTTAAAATCTATGGAAGAGATATTTTCCTAGAAAAAAAAGCTGTCGTTTTTATACGGCAGCTTTTCTTTGCGGCATAATGCTTTGTTTTATATTTCTTTTTACTTCTTTTCTTATTTTCTTGCAGCAATACCTGTGATAATCCAAGGTGCCTGGCTCTGTACAAAAGAATTTTTGCCATCCAGCTTGGATACCGCAATCTGGATTACTTCCTTGTCTAGAATGTTATATTTCTCAAATACCTTATCAATATTCGCAGCTACTGTGAAATCTAAAGTATAAATAACCACCCGAATTTCAGGATTGCACTTAGTCAAATAATCTAATTCCTGCTCCATACTTGCTGACGCCACCATAAATACCGTTGTCGGCACAGGAAGGTCTTTCATGCTATTATCATCTACATGGTCAATAATCTGTACATTTCTAAGGCCGAAATAGTCCACATTTTCTTCCATGGTCGTCCGATCATCTCCATTATATTCCACAGCGATTACTGTAGCTTCCTGGGCTATATGAGCAGCTTCCACTGCAATACTCTCGCCACCGATTACCATTAGATCGTCCTCTGCACCAATATGCATCTTATGAAGAATCACAGAACGAATCTCGCTTCCCACATAGCGAACAGATCCCCTCTGGAAGCTTTCATTTTTCATGCCGATTTTGTATGTGTTTCTGGCATTCTCATTGAGAATCAACATTCCTGCAGAGGCATTAATTCCCCTGTCGATCATATCCATGACCTTATCATGCTTAATCTCGCCTTCTGGTTCAGAACCCTCATTGTACCAGACTTCGCAGTCTCCCAAACCAGCATTCCACATACGGTAAAAGATATCCTTATCCCCTGCTTCTGTAAAAACTAAAGTGGCTTTATGAGATTCCACTGTAGGGATTACATTTTTATTTTTTCTGGTAATATCGATCATCTTTACCCTTTCCAAGTCAATAGGGGTATTCTTGGCAAAATATTGAAGCCAGGAGATGATAATTTCATTACTAAAAATATTCTGCTGCATTCTTCATCCGTCCTTTCTGTCACAATCTTTATTTACCGTTTAATTATTTTACAGTAATAAACTTTCCTTTAATTATATCAGAATATTCCGTAAAAAGAAAAGGTTATTCACTCTGATATTCCCATACATAGAAACCGTCGGTAGCAGTTCTGTGTACTTCTCCATCAAAATGAATAACCGATTACAAAGATTACGCTCTTACACGAATCATGCTTATTTTATTTTCTAATTTTTCTGCTTTTTCACTATATTCTTTCTCTGTCATAAGAGAAGTTACAAATGCAAATTCCTCTGTAAGTTCAGGAACGGTAACAACTTCAATCTCACCAAAGAGCTCTTTCGCCTTTGCCACTCCACTCTCCTTGTCACCTTTTACACGTACAAAGAAGCGATTGGTTACATCAGCGATGGGCATAAGCTCCAGCTTTTCCCCACTCCACTCTGTAGGAATGCGCTTGCCGAGATTCCTTGCAGCATCAATAACATCCGCTGCTACCGCACTGGCTGTAGGAAGTTTACCTGCTCCACTACCGTAGAACATGGCATCGCCCAGCATATTGCCATGAACAAAGATTCCATTAAAAACATCATTTACGGAATAAAGAGGATAAGAAGGAGCAATCATAACCGGACTAACCATTGCATAGACGCCATCAGCTGTCTTGCGGCTGGTTCCCAGAAGTTTGATGCTTCTGCCCAATGCTTTCGCATAAAGAATATCCTCCGCTGTAATTTTTGTGATACCCTCTGTATACACTTCCTCAAAATCCACAAATTTTCTATAGGCAAGTGTGGAAAGAATCGCAATCTTTCGTCGAGCATCATGACCCTCAATATCTGCTGTTGGGTCCTTCTCTGCATAGCCTTTCGCCTGTGCATCTTTTAAAACCTCTTGGAAGTCGGAACCTTCACTGGTCATCTTGCTAAGAATATAATTGGTGGTACCGTTTAAAATACCTGTAATCTCATCCACATCGTCCGCTGTCAAAGACGTATTCAAGGGACGAATAATAGGAATACCGCCACCACAGCTTGCTTCAAATAAGAAGTTTACATTTTTCTCTTTTGCCAGATCCATCAATTCAACGCCAAACTTTGCAACCAAAGCTTTGTTGGAAGTAGCAACGCTCTTTCCTGCTTCCAGTGCCTGTTTCACAAAGGTATGTGCCGGTTCAAGCCCCCCCATAGTCTCAACAACTATAGCAACCTCCGGATCATTGATAATCTGATTTACATCATGAACAATCAGCTCTTCTGCCGGATCTCCCGGAAAATCACGAAGATCCAGAACATATTTTACACGGATTGCCTCTCCCACGCGCTGATCAATCAGGTCCTGATTTTCTCTGAACACTTCAACAACACCGCCACCAACGGTGCCATATCCCATAACTGCTATATTAATCATATGTTTTCTCCTTATGCATTGCCTTCACTCTTGCGTGCTGATAGGGTGATCCATTTCAGATATGCATTAATAAAAGCATCAATATCTCCGTCCAGTACCTGATCTGCATTTCCTTTTTCTTCATTGGTTCTATGGTCTTTAACCATTGTATATGGCTGCAGAACATAAGAACGAATCTGACTACCCCAGGCAATATCCGATACCTCTCCACGGATACCGCTAAGCTTGTCTGCATTCTCCTGCTGTTTCAATAAGAAAAGCTTTGCCTTCAACATCTGCATTGCCTTATCTTTATTCTGATGCTGCGAACGTTCATTCTGGCACTGTACCACGATTCCTGTGGGGAAATGGGTGATACGGATGGCTGATGAGGTCTTATTGATATGCTGTCCACCAGCTCCACTGGAACGATAGGTATCGATTCGAATATCATCATCTTTAATCTCAACATCCACATCTTCTTCAATATCTGGCATAACATCCACAGAAACAAAAGAAGTCTGTCTTTTTCCCGCAGCATTAAAGGGAGAAATACGAACCAGACGATGAACACCCTTCTCAGACTTAAGGTAGCCATAAGCATTTTCGCCTCTAACCTCAAGAGTTACCGACTTAATTCCTGCCTCATCACCATCCAGATAGTCCAGCACTTCCAGCTGGAAGCCCTTGCGCTCTGCCCAACGGGTATACATACGATACAACATACCTGCCCAGTCACAAGACTCCGTTCCACCTGCTCCGGCATGGATTGTCAGAATCGCATCATTGCTATCATATTCCCCAGAGAGAAGAGTTTTGATACGAATGTCCTCAAAGGTAGTCTCGAACTCATCCATCATTTCCTGAATTTCAGGAATAATAGAAGGATCATTCTCCTCATAACCCATCTCAATCATGGTCTCAATATCTTCTTTTTGAGAAATAAGGTTTTGATATGTTTCCATATCTCCTTTTAAACTTTTCAGCTCCTTCATAAGGCGCTGGGAACGCTCCGGATCATCCCAGAAATTCGGAGCCTCCATTTCCATCTCTAACTCCTGAACCCGCTTTTCTTTATTAGCGAGGTCAAAGTGAATCCCTCACTTCCACTAATGGTTCTGTATATTTGCTTAGAGTCAGCTTGAACTGATCTAGTTCAACCATAGCTTCACCTTCTTTCGTGAATATTTTTTTCAATTATTTAAATTGTCCTGCAAGTGATCACACCAATTTCTTGCCGCAACACTGCTTATATTTTTTACCGCTTCCGCAAGGGCAGGGATCATTCGGATAGATTTTAACCTCTTCTCTCTGCTTTGGCTTCTTGGGTCCGGACTCATCTTTATTAGTACCGGTAACCTGAGCCACCTGCTCACGCTCTACTTTCTGCTCTACCTGTACATGGTAAAGAAGACGCAGGGTATCCTGCATAATGGCATCACTCATCTCAGTGAACATCTCATAGGCAGCCATCTTATATTCTACCTTAGGATCTTTCTGTCCGTAGCCAACGAGGCCGATGCCCTGGCGCAGCTGATCCATATCATCGATATGATCCATCCATTTACGGTCAATTACCTTCAAAAGGATAACACGCTCCAGCTCACGAACCTGCTCCTCATCCGGGAACTCTGCCTCTTTCTCCTCATACAGCTTAACAGCCTCTTCCTTCAGCTGCTGTTTCAACTCATTCTTAGATTTTCCGCCTGCACGTTCTTCATTCAAAGGCTCCAGGGGGATAATCGGAAGGAGAACAGTATTAATTTCTGCAAAATCCCATTCATCAGAATCCTTGTCATCGTTGAAGCACATATCTACAGCGTCATCCACTGTATCTGTAATCATTTTGTAAATGGAATCCCGCATACTCTCTCCATCAAGCACACGGCGACGCTCATTATAAATGATCTCTCTCTGCTCATTATTTACCTGGTCATACTCCAAGAGGTTTTTACGAATACCATAGTTGTTGCCCTCAATCTTCTCCTGGGCTCTCTCAATGGCATTGGATAACATTTTATGTTCAATCTGTTCATTCTCTGCAACACCCAGAGATTTAAAGACATTCATAAGACGCTCGGAACCGAAAAGGCGCATCAGATCATCTTCCAGAGAGATATAGAAACGGGAATCACCTGGATCTCCCTGTCGACCGGAACGACCACGCAACTGATTGTCAATACGTCTGGACTCGTGTCTCTCTGTACCGATAATACGAAGTCCACCAGCCTCTCTTGCCACATCATCCAGCTTAATATCGGTACCACGACCAGCCATATTGGTGGCAATGGTAACTGCACCAGCCACACCGGCCTGAGCAACAATCTCTGCCTCCTGCTCATGGAACTTCGCATTCAACACATTATGCTCGATGCCCTGTCTTCTCAGCATTCCACTAAGCAACTCGGAAGTATCAATGTTAATTGTACCTACCAGTACCGGCTGTTTGCGCTCATGAGCCTCTTTTACTGACTCAATAACTGCATTGTACTTCTCTTTTTTGGTCATGTAGACTGCATCATCATTATCAATACGGGCTACTGGTTTATTGGTAGGAATTTCAATAACATCCATGCCATAGATGTCCCTGAACTCCTGCTCCTCGGTAAGAGCGGTACCTGTCATACCCGCTTTCTTTTCGTATTTATTGAAGAAGTTCTGGAAAGTAATGGTAGCCAGTGTCTTGGATTCTCTGCGCACCTTTACATGTTCCTTCGCCTCAATCGCCTGATGCAATCCATCAGAATAACGACGTCCCGGCATAATACGTCCGGTAAATTCATCTACAATAAGTACTTCATCATCCTTAACCACATAATCCTGATCACGGAACATAAGATTATGTGCTCTTAAAGCCAGGATGATATTGTGCTGGATTTCCAGATTTTCCGGATCTGCCAAGTTATCAATACCAAAGAATTTCTCAACCTTCTTTACACCTTCTTCGGTAAGGTTAACAATCTTATCCTTTTCATTGACAATGAAATCTCCGGTCTCTTCGATTTCCTCGCCCATGATAGCTGTCATTTTTGTCATCTCACCACTGGCTTCACCACGCTCCAGCTGCTTTGCGAGAATATCGCAAACCTCATAGAGTTTGGTGGATTTTCCGCTGGAACCAGAAATAATCAATGGTGTTCTGGCTTCATCAATCAGAACAGAGTCCACCTCATCGATGATGGCAAAATTCAACTCCCTCTGTACCAGCTGTTCCTTATAAATAACCATGTTGTCACGAAGATAATCGAAACCAAGTTCGTTATTTGTAACGTAGGTAATATCACAAGCATACTGCTCCCGTCTCTCATCATTTTTCATGGAATTGAGAACCACGCCAACCTTAAGGCCAAGGAACTCATGGACTTTTCCCATCCACTCCGCATCACGATGCGCCAGATAATCATTGACGGTTACGATATGAACACCCTTTCCTTCCAGAGCATTCAGATAAGCAGGTAAGGTAGATACCAAAGTCTTACCTTCACCTGTTCTCATCTCTGCAATACGACCCTGGTGAAGGATAATACCACCGATCAGCTGCACACGGAAATGTTCCATATTAAGAACACGCTTTGCAGCCTCACGAACTGTTGCATAGGCTTCTACCAGAAGATCATCTAAAGTCTCTCCATTGGCCAAACGTTCTTTAAATTGTCTGGTCTTATCTTGCAGTTCACTATCACTAAGGGCCTGCATCTCCGGTCTGAGAGCTTCAATCTTCTCTACCAGAGGCATAATACGCTTCACTTCACGTGAACTGTGTGTACCAAATATTTTTTCAACAAAATTCATGAAGTAATCTCCTAAATATCATTTCTGAAAACTATCCGCTTAATTTTATCACTTTTTATCTTTACGGTCAATCAACATATAGCCCAGCATTGCTGTAGAAATCACCCTCCCATCAGATGCTGCATAGGCTTCCGCAGATACATTTACCACACGCTTTCCCTGATGGGTAATCCAGGAACGAATCCTCATGTAATCCCCCTGTTTTATAGGGGAGGTATATCCTACATTCAAATAACTGGTAGGGGTCAGACCGCAGGCCGTAAAGGTCTGTGTCAAAAGGCCGCCCTGATTATCAAACATAGTGGCCTGAATTCCTCCGTGAAGGGTCCCGAAGGGATTCAATTCCCACTCCAGAATGGGATATTCCAAGATCAATTCCTTTCTTTCATACGCTATGGATAAAATCTTTGGCTCCAATCTCTGCACAATGCTTCCTGCTCTGCTAATTCTCCAGGCTAGATTGGCTTCCGCAAATTCACGAAAAATCACTTCCTTTTCCTGCGCATCCAAGGTCGGATCATTAATCCGACTTTGAAATAATTCGAAATCTACCATGACATTCTCCCTTTCTTTTCTCTTATTTCGTTCCCATTGTATCACACTTTAACAACAAAGAAAGGCTAACCTTCCGGAAAGCCTTTCTTCTTGTCTTATCTATTTATTTATGTTACATAGATTTTCTCTCAGCGATTTCCGCCATCTTTGCTTCATTCAAACGAGTATCGCCATGAACACGACTATAGGAAAGATAACCATTCATACGGTCAATCTTTGTCAAATTACTGGAACCACAAACCGGGCATACATCCATCTCCAATTCCTGATGTCCGCAATCATCACAATATGCCAGTGAAAGATTGACTCCCTCATAGTAGCCTAATTCCATGGCTCTATAGATCAAAGCCTTTATGGCCTCGATATTATAACCAATGGGATATCTTACATACTGAATCTTGCCGCCATTACAAAGCTCCCAGAAGCGTCCCTCCAGATCCTGCTTTTCAATAGGTGTAATGTCCTCTGTTACATGACAGTGGAAACTATTGCTGACATAGGGACGATCTGAAACGCCTCTGACGATACCATACATCTTGCGGAACTGCTCCACCTGCAGGCCGCAAAGACTCTCTGCCGGGGTTCCATAAATCGCATAAAGAATACCATCCGCCTTCTTAAACTCAGCTACCTTATCATTGATGTATTGAAGAACTTCTAAGGCAAACTGGCCATCTTCTGCAATCGACTTGCCATTATAAAGTTCTTGCAATTCATTCAAAGCAGTAATACCAAATGATGC
>CAVBGA010000050.1:0-14001 GCA_963594675.1 Lachnospiraceae bacterium | reverse complement strand
ATCCGGTGGTCCCGGTGCCTTGGTTTGGATGTGGATTTCTGCAGCCTTTGGCTTAACATCCAAATTCAGTGAATGTATGCTGGCTATTAAATATCGTGAGGTAAATGCTAAAGGAGAGATGAGTGGTGGTCCCATGTATACCATGAAAAAGGGACTTAAGAATAAGACCTTAGGATCTATCTTAGCTTGGCTCTTTGCTTTATTTGCAGTAATTGCATCTTTTGGAATTGGCAATATGACCCAGGGAAATTCCATTGCAAGTGCTTTAAATACCACCTTCAATGTCCCTACTTGGATCAGCGGTATCGTGATTACCCTTTTATCCCTTCTCATAATTGTAGGAGGAATCAAAAGCATTTCTAAGGTATCCTCTGTGGTCGTTCCTGTAATGGCTATCTTTTATGTTATTTGTGGTCTTATCGTTATTATTGGAAATATTTCCAACCTGCCTGCAGGATTGGCCATGATCTTTAAAATGGCCTTTTCTGTAAAAGCCGTGGGAGGCGGACTTTGCGGAAATATCGTTGCCAGTATGATGAATGCTATGAGATATGGTGTGGCCCGTGGTGTTTTCTCCAATGAAGCGGGTATGGGTTCTGCTGCCATTACAGCCGCTGCTGCAACGACAGACAATCCGGTACGTCAGGGATACATTAATATGACAGGAACTTTCTGGGATACCATCGTAGTTTGTACCATTACAGGACTTGCCATTGCGTCTTCCGGAGTTCTTGGTATGACGGATGCTGCCGGGGAATATCTTACGGGTTCAGATGTCACCATTGCCGCTTTTCAGACAATCCTTGGATCTGCCGGAGGTTGGCTGGTTACTATTGGTATCACTTTATTTGCTTTTTCAACTATTTTGGGATGGGAATATCATGGTGAAAAGGCCTTTGAGTACCTGTTTGGTACTCATAAATTCAATATGATCTACCGTATTGTATTTTCTCTTGTGGTATACTTTGGATGTACACAGACTCTGAGTCTGGTTTGGAACTTTTCTGATGTTGCCAATGCCCTGATGGCGATTCCTAACTTGATTTGCATGTTGCTCTTAAGTGGCGATATTGCAAAGGATGTAAAAGCCTTCCAGCCAGAGATTGACAAACTTAAAAAATAAAAGGTGATGAACATAGAATCCTCTTTTCCAGGTAGAAAATCTTGGAAAAGGGGATTTTTTTCTGTGTTATAATGGAAAGCAAAAAACATAATATAAGGAGGCATACACTAGTGGCGTGCGTGGAGACAGCGAAAATAGAAAATATAGAGATGGATTATATTAGATTTGGCAAGGGAGATAAGAATTTTATCATTCTACCTGGTTTATCCATACATAGTGTAATGGGATTAGCTGAACTAATTGAAAATGCCTATTCCATTTTCTCAGAAGATTATACAGTATATGTATTTGACAGGGCTAAGGATATTAGAGAAGGATATGGGGTTCGTGATATGGCAGATGATACAGCCGCTGTTATGGAAGCCTTACATATAAAAGAAGCCAATATTTTTGGTGCATCCCAAGGAGGAATGATTGCCTTGGAACTGGCCATTCATCATGGACATCTTGTAGATCGTATGGTTCTTGGATCCACCCTTGCTAAAGCCAATGACAGTATTTGTCAGGTGATCGATGAATGGATTTATTTGGCTGAAAAAAAGGAAGAAAAAGCTCTTTTAGAAAGTTTTGCAGATAGAGTATATTCTGAAGCTACCTTAAAGGCTTATAAAGATGTCATTATTTCTTCCAATCAAGGAATTAGCGAGGAAGAATATAAACGTTTTATTATCTTGGCTCAGGCTTGTAAAAATTTTGATTGCTCCAAAGAATTGCCCAATATACAATCTCAGGTCTTGGTAATTGGAGCCGAAGGTGACCGGGTAACCACCCCTAATGGTTGCAAAGAAATTGCAGAAAGTCTTAACTGCGATCTTTATCTCTATGATGCAAGCTATGGTCACGGGGTTTATGATGAGGCAAAGGATTATATAGAGAGATGCAAAAATTTTTTTGAGAAATAAAAGAAGCAATCTCCAATAATTTCATTTTCTATATAAAAAATAAGGACAAAAGAGAAAAATAATGATACAATAGGCAAGTGATTTAAAGCGTTAAAGTGATAAAAATGAGAAACGTAATAGTAATAAGAAGAATAGAAAGAGGACAATATGAAAATTCTGGTTTGTATGAAACAAGTACCGGCAAGTTCTAAAGTGGACATTGATCCGGAAACCGGTGCTATGAAACGACTATCCGGGGAGACCAGGACCAACCCCTATGATCTTTTTGCCTTGGAAATGGCTTTACAGATTCGTGAGGAAACAGGAGGCACTGTAACAGTTCTTACTATGGGGCCAGCCCAGGCCGAAGAAATGATCCGGGATGCCTATACTATGGGAGCGGACGCTGGGGTAATTCTTTCAGACAAAAAATTTGCAGGAGCAGATGTACTGGCTACCTCCTATGCCTTGGCCCAGGGAATCCAGGTAATTGGAGATGTCGACCTTATAATCTGCGGAAGACAGACCACAGATGGGGATACGGCTCAGGTGGGACCTGCCATTGCAGAGCATATGAATATTCCTCATGCTGCTTGGGTATCTGAGATCACCAAGGTAAGTAGCCAATCTATTCAGGTAAAACAGGATTTGGTATCCCTTTCTCAGACTTCCGAGATTCCTTATCCCTGTTTGATTACCATAGACAAGGACACTTGTGTTCCGCGTTTGCCTTCCTATAAGTTAAAAAAAGCTACGGCCGATCGCCCTATCCGTATTCTTGGCTTTGAAGATATGCCCGACCAGGATCTTAGCAGATATGGCCTGGTGGGATCACCTACATCGGTGGAGCGTATGTTTGCCCCTCCTGAAGCGGACCAACAGGAATATCTCCAGGGAAGTGCGAAAGAGAAGGCGGCAGCACTGGTCAATGTACTGCTGAAAAAGAAAATGATATAGGGGATTAGGTAGGATATATTATGGAATTTATGAAATTTGATGCAGATAAATGCAATCTTTGCGGTGTCTGCGCAGAAAAATGTCCCTTTGGTGCATTAACCATCGAAGGAAAGGGAATTGTAGTAAGTGAAGCCTGCCGTATGTGCGGACTTTGCGTAAGAAGCTGTATGCAGAAGGCCATTCGCTTTGAGCAGAAAGCGAAAGCAGTAAACAAAGAGGAATGGCGGAATTTCCTAATTTATATTGAACAGGAAGCAGGAGAAATCCATCCCGTAAGCTATGAGCTGATTGGGGAAGCCAGAAAAATGGCGGTAAAGGTAGGATATGAAGTAAACTGCGTCATAGTAGGTGGAGAAGGAAGTAAGGAAAATGCAAAAAAACTTCTGCCTTATGGCGTGGATCATGTTTATGTATATGAAGCTCCAGGATTTCAAGGTTTTCGAGCCGATTGCTATGCCGATGCGGTAGCGGACTGTATTGCAGCCAACAAACCAAGTTCTGTTTTAATCGGTGCAACAGCCCTAGGCCGTTCCTTGGCTCCTAGACTGTCCACACGTTTCCATACTGGCTTAACTGCAGATTGTACTTCCCTGGATATCAAAGAAAATACCGATATGGTTCAGATTCGCCCTGCTTTTGGCGGAAATATCATGGCCCAGATTGGGATTACCAAATCAAGACCACAATTTGCTACTGTTCGTTATAAAATAATGGATAAAGCCAGCAAAGTAGAAAATCCTACAGGCGAGGTTGTCATCTGCAATGTCAACGATCGCATGGCAGATTCCCAAATCAGGATTATTTCTTCAGAGCTGATAAAAAAAGAAAAAAGCATTGAGGAAGAAGATGTTTTAGTCGTAGCCGGACGGGGTGTTCGAAATGAAAAAGACTTGTCTATGTGTCAGGAACTGGCGGAAGTTTTAGGGGGACAATTAGCTTTCACCCGACCTATGGTTGAAAATGGTTTCGGAGATACAGCCCATCAGATTGGCTTATCCGGCCGGACGGTTCGCCCCAAACTAATTATTACCTGCGGAGTATCCGGAGCGATCCAGTTTACCTCCTGCATGACAGGGGCTGATTGCATTGTTGCCATTAACACAGATAAAAATGCACAAATCTTTAATGTAGCGGATTATTGTTTGGTAGATGATCTTTATAAAGTTGTTCCCGAACTAATTGCTTTAATTAAAAAACATAAGGAGGATTAGGTCATGGCATACCCATATAAAAAAATGACGTCAGAGGATTTTGATTATATCCGGTCTGTGACAGCATCTGATCGGGTTTGGGTTGGAGATGAGATTGCATCTGAGTATTATCATGATGAAATGCCGGAATATGGTGTATTTCCTCCGGAACTATATGTAGAAGTACTTAATAAAGAAGAGATTTCCGACATCATGGCCTATGCCTATAAGGAAAATATTCCTGTCGTCTGCAGAGGTGCAGGAACGGGCCTGGCCGGTGGCGCCTGCTGTAAATATGGAGGCATTATGTTGTCCATCATGCGAATGAATAAGATTTTTCCCGTTGATAAGAAAAATCAAACCATTACCGCAGAACCGGGGGCTCTTCTCATTGACATCCAGCAGGCAGCAGCAGCGGAAGGATTATTTTATCCGCCAGATCCAGGAGAAAAAACCGCATCTATCGGTGGAAATGTTATTACAAATGCTGGTGGCATGAAGGCGGTTCGCTATGGATTAACCAGAGATTTTGTGCGCTGTATGGAAGTGGTTTTACCTGACGGTTCCATTATGAATTTTTCCTCAAATGTAGTGAAAAATACCACGGGATATGATGTAAAGGATTTAGTAATTGGTTCCGAAGGTACTTTATGTATCCTGACTCAGGTTACCTTAAAATTATTGCCGGCGCCCACCTGTTCCGCCACTTTAGTAATGCCATTCCATAGCTTAGAGGAATGTGCAGACATGGTGCCTAAAGTCTTAGAACTTCCTTTTGTACCAACTGCCATTGAGTTTTTGGAAAGAGAATTAATTGATATCGTGGAACGTAATCTTAACAAAATGCTTCCTGTAAAGGCAGGGCAGGCAGTTCTCATTGTTATGTATGATGCCTCCAGCAAACAAGAATTGGATTCTGCTGTAGAAGCGGCAGCAGAAGCAGCTCTTGCTAATGGTGCTTTAGATTGCTGTATTGCAGGAACTCCAGAGAGAGCTGCCGCGGTATGGAGTGTCAGGGGTGCTATTCTTGAAGGCATGAAGGCAGATTCTGTTGCTCAGGAAGAATGTGATGTGGTGGTGCCAAGAGCCAAAATTGCGGAATATGTAAAAGCAGCCAAAAAAATTGCCCTGTCCCATGGAATTCGTGTGGAGCCCTGTGGCCATTGTGGAGATGGCAATATTCATACAGAAATGCTTAGAGGGGCAGATATGAGTGACGAAGAATGGAAGAGTGCCACTCATGCCAGCTTAAAAGAATTGTATGCTTTGTCGAAAGAATTAGGCGGACAATTATCTGGAGAACATGGCATTGGCAATGGTCGTTTGGAATTCCTGGAAGAATTTGTCGGCCCTCGTATGATTCAACTCTACAAAGCTATTAAGCTTGCCTTTGATGACAAACAGATTCTCAATCCGGGAAAAGTAATTGAATTCAATGGAAATTATGAAATAAAATAACGCTCTTAAGCGTAAGGAAAGAGGAATTTATGAACAAGAAGAAGTCTCTCCTGGTAGACAAAAGTAAGATGCCCCTGGCTATGGGCCTGGCCTTTGTTGCATTTACCACCCAATTTGGCGGTGGCTTTGCATCAGGTGCCCAGATTTATCAATATTTTGTTAATTATGGCATCTGGTGCCTGATTCTCCCCCTTATTACTCAAGGCTTATATGCCTTATTCTTTTGGTATGGTATGCGCTATGCCTATAAGCATAAGACATATGATTATCGAAGCTTCTCCGACAGCCTTTATGGCAAAACGCGTCCGGTCATGTCCAATCTGTATGAGATTTGTTATTTGATAATGATTGGTACTGCTTCAGCAGCCGCTTTCGCAACTGGTGGCTCCACGATTCAGACTCTTTTTGGCATCCCTTATTGGGTTTGTACCTTGATTATTGCTGCCTTTATTTTTGTGATTGCACTTTTCGGAACCAATGTGGTACGTAAATGTGCCTCTACTTTAAGTGTATTGATCATTATCGGATTGATTCTTGTATTAGTACCTAATATTGTTGCTCAATGGAATGACATTGTGGCTTCCATCAGTCGAATGACCTCTGGGGAGATGCCAATCATTTCTTCGGAAAGTGGTTCCTTTGGCCCTGCTTTATGGTCAGCAATCTTATACTTCTTCTTCCAGTTGGCTTCCGTATCGGTTATGTACCAGCATATGGAAGATGTGACGGATGTAAAACAGATTAATAAGGCAGCCATTTGGATCTTTATCTGCAACTTTGTGGCAATGGAATTATCCATTTTTGGCCTCCTTGCCATTGCCTATGTGGCGGAATTGGTAGATGCTACTGTTCCTATGTTGGTTTTGGTGCAAAATGGAGTAGGTGCCGGTATACTGACCCCTATTATTTCTTTGCTCATTATTTTAGGTTCCATCTCAACTGCAGTAAATATGATTTCAGGAATTGTTACCCGATGCGTCAATGCTTTGGAACGTCGTAGTGGAGATACGAATAAAAAGGCTCAGGGACATTTGGCTAGAAACGCCGTGTTTACCGCCATCTTTACCTTTATTGCCTTTGCCATTGCACAATTCGGTCTTTTAGCTGTGGTAAAAAAAGGATATGCATATTTAGGATATGCGGCATTAATCACACTGTTTATTCCCTTTATCATTCATGTGCTTGCTACAAAAGGGAAGGAAATTTAAGAGACGTATGTTTTCTTAATCACTGTCCAATGTCCAATTTGGCAATGTAAGTATGACATTTAATCCCTGTACAAAATTTTTTGCAGCAGTTATACTAAAGAAGACCTAGGAAATCAGACTTAACAATTATATAAAAGGAAAAATACAAAGAGGTGTTACAACACATGAAACATGTTGTAATATCTCTTTTTTTATCATATAGGAAACTTCCTATCTATACGATTAAAAATTCTGTTGATTTTTCTTTGTATCATAAGTTTGGGTCTGATAAAAATGCATTTTGTAGGCAGTAGAGGAAATTGTTTTTGTATTAAATAATAGGAGGACTTAGTATGATGGAAGCTAAAAGGAAAAATGCAAGCTTTACTGCATCGGCAGTCATGCTGGGCATTGTGATTGGAATATTAATTCTTGGTATTATATTTTTAGGGCTGGATGCACAGGTTCCCATATTGGTCAGCAGTGCAATATTAATGATTTATGGAAAATTTTATAGAAAATTATCCTGGCCTGAGATGAGAGATGCCATTGTAGAAAGCATTGGAACAGCTATTGAGGTAATGATTATTATCCTTCTTATCGGATGTACCGTTGGAACCTGGATTTCCAGTGGTACGGTTCCCATGATCATCTATTATGGACTTCAATTTTTTTCTCCTAGATTTTTCTGGTTTAGCATCGTTATTATCTGCTCTATTATGTCTCTGGTAACCGGATCGTCCTGGACAACCATGGGAACGGTAGGTGTGGCCTTTATGGGAGTGGGTAGTGGACTTGGCCTTAATCCTGCAATTACAGCGGGAGCAATTGTATGTGGTGCTTATTTTGGCGACAAGCAATCCCCCTTATCCGATACCACAAATTTTGCTGCAGCAGTTGCAGGTACTGATTTGTACAAACACGTAAAATCAATGCTGTATACCACTGGTCCTGCATTAATTATCACTGCCATTATTTATCTTATTATGGGGATTCACATTTCAGGAAATAGTGATCTTTCTGCAGTTTCTACCTTACGTGATGGGCTTACTCAATGCTATCATTTTAATTTTGTTCTGATCCTTCCAGTTATTTTTATGATCCTATGTATGATTATAAAAATTCCTGCAATTCCTACCTTGATCGGATGCACTCTTATGGGAGTGATTTGCACAACTATCATCCAGGGGGCATCATTTTCAGATGCAATGACCTACGTCTATTCCGGCTTTGAAAGTAATACAGGAAATGAAACTTTAGATAGTCTTTTGACAAGAGGTGGAATGACCTCCATGTATTACACCATAGCTCTTATGTTTATGTCCTTAACAATGGCAGGACTTTTGCAAAAAACAGAAATCATGTCATGCCTTGTAGGAAAAATCAGCCATAAGCTTAAAAATCGTCAAACACTGATTCCTGTTCAAATTGTTACTGGATTTGTACTTAGCTATATCGCTGCAGATCCCTATTTATCCATGCTTTTATCAGCAAATGCCTATGCAGATAAATATGATGAACTTGAATTAGACCGCTGTGTTTTGTCTAGGACCTTGGAGGATTCAGGAACATTGGTATGCCCTATCGTTCCTTGGGGCTCTAATGGAGTATATACCGCTGCGACTCTGGGAGTTGCCACAATATCCTATATTCCATTCTACTTTATGGGATTTATCACTCCAATATTTTCCATTTTGTGTGCTCTAACTGGAATAGGAATTTTCTATAAGCAGCACAATCAAAAAAGCGTTAATGAATATAACAGAAAAAAAGAGAAACAGATTTCTAAGGAATATGTTAGCTCCATTGATTTTAAGTAGATATTTCGCTAGTAAATAATTCAATGAACAGAAAAGAGGGAGTACAGGTGGATATCAAGAAATATGAAGTTTTTCTTAATGCGGTAGACAGAGGAAGCTTTAATCTGGTATGCGATGAAATGGGATATACCCAATCTGGAATTTCCAAAATGATGAATAGTATGGAAAGAGAAATTGGATTTTCCTTATTAACCCGTAGCAATAAGGGAATCCAGCTTACTCCAGAAGGTGAGAGAGTATTACCCTTAATTCGAAAAATGGTTCAGGCAAATGAAGCATTAAATCAGGAATTTCAGTCTATCGGAGGTGTGGAAACAGGAAAAGTAAGAGTAGGAAGTTATCCAACTGCCAGCTTCATATGGATGCCAGATGTTTTACGAATTTTTCATGAAGAGCATCCAGGAATTGTTGTTGAAACCGTAGAAGAAAACAGTATACGGCAGTTGGAACAGTGGCTCAACCAAAACATGTGTGATGTCTGTCTTTTTAGCAGACAAAACTATCATAATTTTGATTGGATCAGTCTGAAAAAGGATCCTTTTGTTGCCCTTTTACCTATCGATCATCCATTAGCCACTTGTGACATTGTAAAGGTAGCAGAGTTAATGAAGGAACGCCCTATTATGTTCAAAAATAATGAAGGCTTAGACCCAGATGTAGCCAAAGGCTTCCACAAAGCAGGTATTCCTTTAGATCCTATTTTTACTTCAAATTCGGACCATACCGTAGTACGAATGGTGGAACAAAATAAAATGGTAACCGTTATGCCAGAATTAATTGCCCAATATGCCCAATTCCACTATCAAGTTGTCTACCGTTCCATTGATATTGAATTTCACAGAGAATTGGGGCTAGCTGTACGCTCTCTAAAGGATATGTCCCCAGCAGTAAAAGAATTTGTTTATTGTTTTAAGCATGTTATAAACAAAATGGCATATTAAATATGACCGACGTCCTTTTTTATTGCAATATAGACGTCAGATCTTGTAGATGTAGGAGAAAGCAGATGAATAAAGAACGACTAACTATGATGAATGAAAGAATGAAAAATGCAAAACCGCAGCTGGATATTGAAAGAGCAAAGCTGGTAACGGAAGCCTATGAAATATATGCAAATACAACTCCTGTACTTAGAAGGGCAAAAGCTTTCGCATATATTCTGGACCATATGCAAACTGTAATACTGGATGGCGAATTGCTTGTAGGAAGTCAAACCAGACGGGTGAGGGGGGTTCCTATATTTCCGGAATTTGGAGCAAAATGGATTATAGATGAAATCGACTTATTTCCCAAACGCACAACAGATCCTATATTGGTTGGGAATGAAGATCGAGATAAGATGATTTCTCTTTTGAAAAAATGGGATGATAACACTTTTGATCTGCAATCCACTGCGATACTAGATGAGGAAGTTCTAAAAGCCCAGGAATGTGGTGTGCTTTCTGTAGGCGCAAGAACTACTGGAATGGGACATATTTCACCAGATTATCCTCGCATTCTCCCGGAAGGTTTGCAAGGTGTAATAAAAAGAGCCAAGGAAATGATAGATACAACAGAGGTAAAGTCCGCTGATGATATTCGAAAAATTGATTTTTGGAAAGCGAATATTATTTCCTGTGAGGCTGTCATTCGCTTTGCTCATAAATATTCCATAACGGCCTCAAAATTATCCGAAATCGAAGCTGATGCGACTAGAAAAAAAGAATTACAAAAGATTGCAAATGTATGTGCCAATGTGCCGGAAAATGAACCAAAAGATTTTTGGGAAGCTCTTCAATTTGTATGGTTTTTACAATTAACTATGCAAATTGAAGATAATGGTCATTCTATTGCTTTGGGACGTTTGGACCAAAATCTTTATCCTTATTATAAAAAATCTGTACTTGAAGGAGATTTTCCAGAGGAAGATGCCAAGGAACTTCTTGCTGCGCTTTATATCAAATGTACAGAAGTGCTAAAGCTTAGAGATAGTTTTGACTCCCTAGCATTTGCAGCTTATCCCATGTGGCAGCAAATGGCTGTTGGCGGATTAAAAAGAGATGGCAGTGACGCGACAAATGAACTAAGTTGGTGTGTCCTTGAGGCATGGAAACTTGTAAAGACCGTCCAACCCTCCATATCCATGCAGATTCATGAGCATACCCCAAAAGATCTTTTAGATTTTGCACTTACCTATGTAAAGAAGGGATATGGCCTCCCTGCATTTTATAATGTGGACTTGATATCTAAGTTATTACAGCATAAGGGCGCAAGCCTTGAAGATGCAAGAGATTGGACCATTCATGGATGTGTAGAACCCTATGTGCAGGGAAAATCTGATGGAAGACCCAATGTGGGTTATATAAATGCTGCAAAATGTATCGAATTGGTCATGAATAATGGTTGGGATCCCCTGACTAAGTGCCAAATTGGCTTAAAAACAGGAGATCCCAATACTTTCGCAAAAATAGAGGATTTTGAGGAAGCACTCCATAAACAGATACGCTATTTTGCAGCTATGATGTGCAAAGCCTATACAAAAGTTTGTGCTATGCATGCAATCTATGTTCCTAAAGGATTTGCTTCCGCCCTGGTAACGGACTGTATCGCAAAAGGAAAGTCCTTAGAAGAAGGGGGAGCTCTTTACAATAGTTCCGGAGTTTTCCTTGTTGCCATGGCAAATGGAGCAGACTGTCTGGAAGCTATAGATTATGTGGTTTTCAAAGAAAAAATGATGGATGCCAACTCCTTTAATAAAATTTTATTAAACAATTACCAAGGGAATGAAAGGCTTCGCCAAATACTCCTTAATAAAGTGCCTAAATTTGGAAATGATAATCCAGAAGTAGACAGGTACACCAAACGAATGCTTGATGTTTACAATGAGGAAATACAAAAATATCGTGACAGTCGAGGTGGCCATTATGAGAATTGTGTACTTTCCACTTCTTTTAACGTACTTCAGGGAAAATGTATCGGAGCTACACCAGATGGCCGGTTAGCAGGAGAACCTGTTTCTGATAATGCATCTCCTATGGTGGGGCGTGATATTCAGGGCCCCACTGCAGTATTAAAATCGGTGGCATCGATTGGACAGATTTCATGCAATAATGGAGCTTTGCTCAATATAAAATTTGATCCTTCCATTGTTAAGGGTATGTCTGGAACGACAATTTTAAGATCTTGTATCCAGTCCTATTTTCATATGGGTGGAGAACATATACAGATTAATGTGGTGGATGCGAATACTCTTAAAATAGCGCAAAAAGTTCCAGAAAAGCATAGAGATCTTTTGGTACGCGTTGCAGGATATTCCGCATATTTTATTGAACTGGACAGGGAAGTTCAAAATAATATCATTGATCGTACCGCACATAAGGATGCCGTTTGCTGAAAGGAGTTATAAGTGGAAAAGGGACTTATTTTTAATATTCAAAAGATGTCCATTCAAGACGGCCCCGGCATACGAACTACCGTTTTTTTTAAGGGGTGTCCCCTTAGATGTCTCTGGTGTGCAAATCCTGAAAGCCAAAATAGAAAAAAAGAAATTGCTTTTTTTCATGGGAAATGTGTGCAATGCGGCTACTGCACACAAGTATGTCCCGTTCATGCAATCGCTGGAGCCAATCAAATGTTTTCCATTTATCGGGAGCAGTGTATTCAGTGTTTGCAATGTGCAAAGGAGTGTTGCACAAATGCAAAGAAAATTATAGGTCAGGAATATAGCAGTAAGGAATTGCTGACAGAAATTTTAAAAGATAAGGAATTTTACATCAAATCTGGAGGCGGTATTACTTTTTCCGGAGGCGAACCCTTTCTGCAGTATGATTTTTTACTAGAATGTCTTAAGGAATGCAAGAAGGAAGAGCTTCATATTGCAATAGAAACTACCGGCTTCGCGAATATTGAAAAAATTTTATCTGCAAGTAAGTATATAGATCTTATTTTCTATGATATTAAGCATATGGACGCCCAGAAACACAAGAAGCTTACCGGAGTATCAAATGACATAATTTTACATAATTTTCGTACACTTACCCGATATCACAAGAATGTAATAGCAAGAATTCCGCTTATTCCTAGCTGCAATGATGATGAGACAAATATAAGAAGAACCGTAGCATTTGCTGCAAACTGTGGTGTAGGTCGCTTGGAAATTCTTCCCTATCATAAATTAGGGGTAAGCAAATATCAACAACTTGGGCGAGAGTATCAACTTCCGGATTGCCAAACTCCCAGCAAGACGACTTTGAACCGCCTTCTTCATATCGCCAGAGAAGAAGGGGAAAATAGAAATATGGATTGTGTCGTCCTAAATAACCACTTTTAAATAAGCTTATTTTTTTGTTGACAAGAAAATTCCTCAGTGTTATCATACAACTATAAGGTAGTCATACATCATACACGAGATAATACAGAGGATACAAGGAGGTATCGCATCGAAATGTTGCGGTGCCTCTATTTTTATGTTGCCATTAGCAGATACTCTGTATATCAGGGGGAACATGCCATGGATGAAAAGGAATTACAAATCATACTATCTAAAGTTGCTTCCGGTGAAATTTCTACAGAAAAGGCGGTACTTTCCATAAAACAGGAACCGTTTCATGAAATGGGCTTTGCAAGAATTGATAATCATAGAGGAATTCGCCAGGGCGTATCAGAAGTTATTTATGGAGCTGGGAAAACAAAAGAGCAAATCTATGAAATCGTAAAGTATATACATAACAGTTCCAAAAAGCCAATTTTGATTACAAGAATGGCTAAGGAGGCAGCCGATTATCTCCAAAAAGATTTTCCTCTTTCCTATGATTCTTTATCCAAAGTAGGAATTATAGGAGAGTATCCTGAAAAAGATGGAAAGGGAACCATACTTGTGGTAACAGCGGGAACCAGTGATATTCCAGTGGCGGAAGAAGCAGCCAAAACTGCCGAAGTCTTAGGAAATAAAGTAGAACGCCTCTATGATGTAGGAGTAGCGGGGATTCATCGATTGCTTTCTCATACAGATCAAATAATGACTGCCCGCGTAATCATTGCCGTAGCAGGCATGGAGGGAGCTTTAGCCAGTGTCGTTGGAGGGTTGGCAAATTGTCCTATCATTGCAGTTCCTACCTCTGTAGGGTATGGCGCAAATTTCGGTGGATTATCCGCCTTACTCTCCATGTTGAACTCTTGCGCCAGTGGAGTCAGTGTTGTAAATATTGATAACGGTTTTGGTGCAGGGTATCAGGCAAATATGATCAATCATCTATAAATTACTGCTGAATAGTTACGATGAAATAGAACATGAGGGAAGGAAATACCATGACCACACAAATTCTAGCTGCTTTTACAAAAATTCTTTTAATGATCGCTTTTGGTTTTGTCCTTACAAAAATGGGACTCATCAGCGAAGAAATGAAA
>CAVBGA010000049.1:0-8855 GCA_963594675.1 Lachnospiraceae bacterium | reverse complement strand
TCCAACCAGTAAAGACGGACATTTTCTTTTTTTTTTCGTTTTTTCTATCGGTGATGGAGACATTGATAGGAAAGATCCTTTCTCTAATATAAATATAATATGTTCATTTTAAGATATTCTTGTAGGGATATGCAAGAGATGGCGGGATAAAAAAGTTACTATTATTTTCACATCGTTTTCACCTAGAACTGACATCGATTTTTACGCCCCTTGAATAAAGCCATCTTTTGGTATAAAATAACATAGGATTATGCCGTCTAGGCAGAAAACACAACTATTCAGCACTCCGTTTGCAAATCGCTGCTATTTAGCTTTGCTTTTGCTCATGGCTCTGAATAGTGATCAAAAGTTTGATAGGGGAGCACTATGACACAAAAAGTTTTGAGTCTTGTGATCAAAGTAGATACCGACAGTTATTCTTTTACAGAAAAGATGCCGGCCATGCTGGATAAGATTCTTTCTCAGACAGGGTATGCTGAGGAGCTAATCGATGTCCTTCTTACTCAGGAGACCGTGGGAGAGGAAGCCCTTGCTAAGTGTGGAGATCTGCTGAAGGATTACGAAAATGCATACAGACTGGTCGCTCTTGGCGATCTTAATGAAATAGTAGATGAAAAATATATTTTGATATTGGAACAGGGAGATCTGATTGAGGGAGATTTCCTGGAGCATATTTTAAAAATTTGCAAGAAAAAATATGGAATGATTCTGCTGAATAGGAAGAATGATAAGAAACAGCCGTCGTATTTCGCGTCGATTTATGAGAGACCCTTTAAGGTGCAACTGAATGCAGACCGTACCGTGGTTAAGAGAAAATCTATTTCTGATTTAAAACTTCTTTTTGAAAATGATCTGCAGCAGACCCAGGAAGTTCTTAAACTGATTTTAAAACAGGAAGGATTCTTTATTGATAATCATGCTTTATTGGTGACCTCAGGACGAGACGAGGAATTTTCCTACAGCTTGACAAAAGGTTTTACTAGAGAGCTTTTCGCTTATTCTAAAGAGAAGCGAGGCGAAGTAGGAGAATACCTGCAGCAGTGTATGCTGGCGATTATCGATGCCAATATTGCCCAGCAGGGTGACAAGCACTTGGTAGAGGAGATACTTCCGGAGATATCTGATGAAGTAATCGCTAAGTATGGAAAATTCAAACTGGCTACCAAGATTTATCTCTTAAATATGAAATATGGCCGGAATATTATGGAAGAGGCAGAGGTCCGGGATGATGGTAAGGTATATTTCCAAGAAACTCTTTTGCTGGATATTAGTAAAGAACAGCGCCTGACCATCAATATTACCACCGTTAAGGATGGACAGATGACCCTGGAAGGTACTACAGACCTGGAGCTTCTGGGGGATAAATACAAGCTGTATGTTTCGGATTACGATGATGTTTTATATCCCATGGAGCTTTCGCCATTTCCAGTAAATGATCTGGTGGGATTGGACGGAGAGCTGTATTATCATGGCTGTCAGTTTAAGGTAAGTTTTCCGATTGAGGCGGAAAATGAATATGAGCTGATTCTCGAGGATGAAAACCTTAGGGATTTCCGAATTGTTCCGAATAGAGGACAATATTCCCGCATGAACCGTACAGCTAAGGCCTATTTTGTAGAAGATGGATTTTTAATTAAGATTCGGGACAATCATTTCCAGGTAGAGAAGCAGCATTTCTGGAGCTGCGGCGGATGTGAGATTTTGTATCTTCTGGCCTTGCTGAAGGAGAAAAAACTGTATACCATACTGTATCGACTGGCCTACTGGCTGGTGAAGCCTTTTATGAGAAAACCGGTATGGATCGTGGCGGATCGTCCCCATGTGGCAAAGGATAATGGAGAGCATATGTTCCGTTATCTAATGCAGGAGACGGATGCCTCCAAGAAATATAATATTTATTTCCTAATCAGCAAGGAAAGTAAGGATTATGAGCGAATTAAGGAGATCGGCAAGATTCTTCCTCACAATTCTTTGAAGCACCATGTGATTTCTTTGTATGCTAAGGTGATTATTGCGGCAGCGGCCAATAACCTGGCTTTAAATGCATTTGGAAATAAGGGCGGTCGCTATTATCGCGATCTTCAGAATTTTAATTTTGTCTATCTGAGACATGGAGTATCTCATAATGACCAAAGTCGTTGGCTAAATCATTTGAATAAGAATATCCGAATTCTGGTGGCAACCTGTAAACCGGAGTATCAGGGGATTCTGGAGGGACCTTATGGATATAGTGACAGAGAAGTTCGCATGACGGGACTTGCCAGATATGATAATCTATATGATGAGAGGCAGAAAATCATCGCCATCCTTCCTACTTGGAGAAAGAATCTGGAGGGAGAATTGGTTGCCGGAACATCTCAGAGAGCCAAGATTCCGGATTTCAAGGATACGGATTATTTCCGCTTTTATAACTCCTTGATCAATGATGAGCGTTTGCTTTCCGTGATGCGGGAATATGGCTACACAGGCTGTTTCTATCTGCATCCGGTATTTGAGGCACAGTTTGAGGACTTCCAGTCTAGTGAGTTGATCACCGTTGGTAATGGAGTTGCGGATTATCAGAAGGTTTTCAGGGAGAGTGCCCTTATGATCACGGACTACTCCAGTGTGGCTTTTGATTTTGCTTACTTGAAGAAACCGGTAATCTATTCCCAGTTTGATGAGGAGAGCTTCTATCAGAATCACTCCTGGGGCAAAGGCTATTTTACTTACCGGGAAGATGGATTTGGTCCGATTACTACAAGTGTGGATGAGACAGTGGATACACTGATCGATTACATAAAACATGATTGTCAGATGAGAGAAGAATATGTGAAAAAAGTGGATGATTTCTTCGCTTATACCGACAGGAACAACAGAAAACGTATCTATGATGCGATTATGGAGATTGCAGAGGAAAAATGATGAAAGATTATTTAATTGAGAAAATTAAGAACAAAGATGTAAAAGCGGGAATCGTAGGCCTGGGTTATGTAGGTCTTCCTCTGGCGGTTGAACATGCCAAGGCTGGCTTTGACACCACTGGATTTGATGTATCCAAAGAGAAGACAGATCTGATCAACCAGGGAAAGAATTATATCGGTGATGTAAAGGATGATGATCTGAAGAAAATCGTGGATTCCGGTATTTTTAGAGCTACTTCTGATTTCTCCGGTATTGCAGACATGGATTTTATTGCCATTAGCGTGCCAAGTCCATTGGATAAGCATGAGCAGCCGGATATGAGTTTTATTGAGAGTGCATCTGCTGCTATTGGAGAGCATTTGACCAAGAATACCTTGGTGGTTCTGGAGTCTACTACTTACCCGGGAACAACAGAAGAGGTGGTAAAACCTATTCTTGAGGAAAAATCTGGTCTCAAATGTGGTGAGGATTTTTACCTGGGCTTCTCTCCGGAGCGTGTTGATCCCGGTAATCAGACCTATAAGACCAAGAATACGCCAAAAGTTGTAGGTGGTATTGGTCAGGACGCCACAGATGTGATGGAAGCTATGTATACTTCCGTTCTAGTAAGTAATGTATACAAGGTATCCTCTCCGGCGGTAGCTGAGATGGAGAAAATTCTTGAAAATACCTACAGAAATATTAATATCGGTCTGGTAAATGAACTGGCTATTCTTTGCAATCGCATGGGTATCAATATCTGGGAAGTTATTGACGCAGCAAAGAGTAAGCCTTACGGATTCCAGGCATTCTATCCAGGTCCGGGCCTGGGCGGACATTGCATTCCTCTGGATCCTGCCTATCTGTCATGGAAGGCAAAAGAATATCTTTTCCACACATCCATGATTGAGAGCTCAACTATGATCAATGATAAGATGCCGGAGTATTGTGTGGATCGTGTAAGCAAGATTTTGAACCGTTATAAAAAACCATTGAATGGTTCCAAGGTTCTGGTTTTGGGTGTTGCTTATAAACAGGACATTGATGACTATAGAGAGAGTGCTTCCATTAAGGTAATCGAGCAGTTGGAGCTTACCGGTGCTGAGGTAGATTGGTATGATCCTTATATTCCTTCTTTTAGAGACAATGGAAGAACCTTTACAGGAATTGAGAAGATTGATGAGAAAACCGTTGCTTCCTACGATATCGTTGTGATCACTACGGCTCATAGCAATATTGACTATGACATGCTGCAGAAAAATGCTACGGTAATCTTTGATACCAGAAATGCCATGAAGGATATCGAGAATCGTGCGAATATCGAACTGCTGTAATAGGAGCAAAAGAATATTGTCATGAATTATAAAAAATATGAAGATGAGGTCATTCCGGCAAAAGTATTTGCCAAACTGGGAGATATCCGTATTGATGGGCGAACCCTAACCATAAAGGTGCTTTGCCCAGCGAAAAACTTTAAATGGACCGGTTTGATGCTCAGCTATAACTATAAAATCGATGAGGACCGGGAAGATTATCTGCTTTATCCCACAAAGAAGGAAAAGGTGGGTAAACATGTGGAGATTACCTGTAAGGTGGATCTTGAAAAATTCCCCTTCCGCATGGTGCATTGGTCTTTTAAAGCCCTTTATGAGGAGGATGGCTATTATCATCAGGCGAAGGTGCTGCAGCAGACCAAGAAAAAAATGAATATTTTCCGCTTTCTTTTGAAGAAGGATAATTATACTACGGGAGATGGACATATTGTATTTGTCTACATCGGCTCTGGCGGACAGGTTATGCTGCGCTACAGAGAGAAGAGCAAATATGATGGAATGGGCATTCGATGGAAGGAGTGCCTGGCCCGCGTCTATGTGAAATTGAACCAAAAGAAGCTGGCTTCCCGCAAAATTTACTTGGTTTATGAGAAAAAATGCGAGAAGGCCCAGGACAATGGCTATCATTTCTTCTGCTATTGCATGGAACACAATATGGAAGAATATTTGAACAGAGAGATTTATTATGTGATTGATAAATCCTCCATTGACCGAAAAAAACTGGATGCCTACAGTGATCATGTATTAGATTTTATGAGTCTGAAATTCTTGATCACCATTTTGTCCTGCGATCTCTTGATCAGTTCCGATGCCAGAGCCCATGCCTATATCTGGCAGAATCAGCAGAGTGTGGTGGCATCCCAGATTCGAAAGAAAAAACATGTATTTTTAGGCCATGGCGTGCTGGCTTTGAAGCGTCTTAATGACAGCTTTAGTGCGAAAAATATGCGTTCCTCTCTTTGTACCGCCACCAGTGAGGCAGAAGCCCGGGTAATACGGGAGGAAATGGGATTTAAGCATCATGAAGTAGCCATTACAGGTTATGCCCGCTTTGATGCCCTATATGATACATCAGGAGACAAGAAAGAAATTCTGGTTATGCCTACCCATAGAAGTTGGCTGTTCGGCGTAGAAAGAGAAGTTTTCACGGCTAGTAATTATTACAAGCGTTATATGGATCTGCTGAATTCACCGGAGCTTCTTGCGAAGCTGAAAGAGAACGATGTGACCTTGAATTTCTATTTGCATCCTTCCATCGGTGAGCATGTGGATGCCTTTACTTCTACCAGTGATCGGGTACAGATTGTGCCATACGGAAAATATGCCCTGGATGATCTAATGATGCAGTGTAAACTTCTGGTGACAGACTATTCCAGCGTGGCCTGGGATGTGTATTATATGGGCAAGCCCATTATTTTCTATCAGTATGACCTGCAGGCATATCTGGATACCTGGGGTTCCTATATTGATCTTGAGAAGGACAGTCCGGGAGAAAGAGTGGAGACTCATAATGAGCTGATCACTGCCATTGAAAGCTATATTGACAATGGTTTTGTTATGAAACCAGAGTATGAGGCTAAAAGAGAAGAGCATTATGAATTTATCGATCACAATAACTCTCAGAGAATATGTGATGTGCTGAAAGCCAGAGGGCTTTAATCGAAATATAAGAATATATAATGAGTCAGAGAAGACCGTCGCTGATTGCTGCGGTCTTCTTTTTTGCTTTTGTACATTTTTTGGAGGGGTAAAGATGGATTATTTATCAAATAATATAGCGGTAAATCTTAAGCGAATTCGTAAATCAAAAAGTATGAGTTTAGATCAGGTTTCAGAGCAGACAGGAGTTAGTAAAAGTATGCTGGCCCAGATTGAGCGGGGAACGGCCAATCCTTCCCTAGGTGTATTGGGTAAGATCACCAGCGGACTGCGCATTGAATTTCAGGAGCTGATTCGTCCGCCCAGAGAGGATTGCTGTCTGGTGACTCCGTCTCAGCTTCTGCCCACCAAGGAAATTGTGGGACAGTATCGGGTGTGGACCTGTCTCCCCTACGAGGATACGCGACTGGTAGAAATCTATCGGATTGAGGTAGAGCCTGGTGGTATCTACAGCAGTGGAAGCCATGGGGAAAAAACCAGAGAATATCTTTCGGTGACAGAGGGATGTCTCACGGTGGAATGCCGAGGAGAGCGATATACAATCGAAAAAGATCAGATTTTCAAATTTGAGACAGATCAAGATCACGTTTACCGAAATGATGGAGATGAGCTGGCGGCCTGCACCTGTTTCTTCCTGGATTATCACTGATTGCATTAGCGGATTCCATAAAAAGGGCTATCAGCATGACTATCGTACAAAAGAAAACTATGAAATGTGCAATATAATACACAAGAAATAAAGGATAATGCACAAATTGTGCGAAAAATAAAAAAATTACAAGATATTGAATTAATATATTGACAAGTAAGAAAGGTGGTGCTAATGTAAGGGTGTACAAAATATTGCACAGAAGAAAAGTGAAAAAAGTTGAGTTATAAGCAAAGACGCTTATTCCGAGAGGAATTGATGTCTTTGCTTTTTTTGCGTGATAGGAAACTTTGCTTCTGCCATACAAAAACGCTTCACTTGGATTATTATGAAAGTCGGGAGGATGTAGACATGAAATTAAAAGACACAGGATTAACTTTCCAGGACATTAAAGACAAAGTTAACAAGTATATGATCGAGACTTACGAGAGATTTGATTTCCTTGCTGAGACTGCTGAGGGAATGTACATCTATGATGAGAACAAAACTCCTTATCTTGATTTCTATGCTGGTATCGCTGTAAACAGTGCAGGAAACTGTAATCCTAAGGTTGTTGCAGCTGCAAAAGATCAGCTGGATGATATCATGCATACATTCAACTATCCATATACAATTCCTCAGGCACTTCTGGCTGAGAAAATCTGTACTACTATCGGAATGGATAAAATCTTCTATCAGAACTCCGGTACAGAGGCAAATGAGGCTATGATTAAAATGGCTCGTAAATATGGTATCGAGAAATACGGTCCCAACCGTTATCACATCGTTACCGCAAAGATGGGCTTCCATGGACGTACCTTCGGAGCTATGTCTGCAACAGGTCAGCCGGGTAACGGATGTCAGATTGGTTTCGGTCCTATGACCTACGGTTTCTCTTATGCTCCTTACAATGATCTTCAGGCATTTAAAGATGCTTGTACAGAGAATACCATCGCCATCATGATCGAGCCAGTACAGGGCGAGGGTGGTGTACATCCGGCAACTCAGGAATTCATGAAAGGCTTGAGAGAGTTCTGTGATGAGAAGGGTATGCTGCTTCTGATCGATGAGGTTCAGACTGGATGGTGCAGAACTGGTGCTGTAATGAGCTACATGAACTATGGTATCAAACCAGATATCGTATCTATGGCAAAAGCTCTTGGCGGTGGAATGCCAATCGGTGCTATCTGCGCAACAGAAGAGGTTGCAAAAGCATTTACCGCTGGTTCCCATGGAACAACCTTCGGTGGACATCCGGTAAGCTGTGCTGCAGCACTGGCAGAGGTTAATGAGCTTCTTGACAATGACCTGGCTGGAAATGCAAAAAAAGTTGGTGATTACTTTGCAGCAAAACTGGAAAAACTTCCTCATGTAAAAGAAGTAAGACATCAGGGACTTTTGGTAGGTGTTGAGTTCGACGATACCATCGGTGGAGTAGATGTAAAACATGGATGCCTGGATCGCCATATGCTGATCACAGCCATTGGAGCACATACCATCCGTATGATTCCGCCGCTTATCGTAAGCGAGGAAGAGTGTGATAAAGCATACGCTATCATCGAAGAGACAGTAAAATCTCTTGAAAAATAATTATATTTAAATAGGAAGAAAAAATAAGGCAAAGGCGCCACGACTTGATTCGTGCGCCTTTTTCTTATGCTAAAGCCTAGTTACTCTTAAAAAGGTTACAGAGAACAAAGATTTAATTTTGGAAGGTATATGAATGAAAGATCTGGTTATTACCATCGGTTGTGAGTATGGAGCATTGGGAAATGCCATCGGAAGAAAGGTTGCAGAGGACCTGGGAATCAAGTTTTACAATCGTGATTTGGTTGATGAAATCATTAAGGAAGTTGGGATTCCCAATGACATTATGGATCGAGTAGAAGAAGGTGGAAGCATTGCAGGTAAGGGTGCAGAGGGGGACGTAAGAGGATCCTTCTCCAAATATGCTGACCTGACAGACCGTGCGATCCATGTGCAGAAACAGATTATCCGCAAGTTGGCGAAAAAAGAATCCTGCGTGATTATCGGTCGTTCTGCTGATTATATTTTAAAAGATGTGGAAGGAATTAAGCTGGTAAGAGCATTTATTTACGCTCCGGATGAGGTGCGTGTGCAGAATATTATGGCTAGTCATAATCTTTCCGAGAAGGATGCTACATTCTTCATTAAAGAAAAAGACAAACGTTATCACAAGAGACATATGGCTCTCACGGGAAGCAACCGTGGAGACAGACACAATCGTGATATTTTGATAAATAGTAGTTTTCTGGGTGTGGAAGGAACTGCAGCATACCTAGAAGAGTTGATTAAGAGAAAATATGGAGAGGAGGCCTAACTATGGAACC
>CAVBGA010000048.1:0-46654 GCA_963594675.1 Lachnospiraceae bacterium | reverse complement strand
GTACATGGATTATTACTCCGATTCAGCGGATTTAAGCGGTTGGGAGACTTTTCATGGTCGGGAAGAGCAACACATCTCTAATCGCCGGGCTATCTGTCAACAGCATAACCAGACGGTCAATACCATATCCAATACCACCTGTCGGAGGCATACCGATTTCCAAAGCGTTCAAGAAATCTTCATCTGTATGCTGTGCCTCTTCATCGCCAGCTTCCGCGTTTTTATCCTGCTGAGCAAAACGTTCTCTCTGATCGATAGGGTCGTTCAGCTCGGAATATGCATTGCACATCTCCCAGGTATTGATAAAGAGCTCAAAACGCTCTACCTTGTCTGGATCGGAAGGTTTCTTCTTGGTCAAAGGAGAAATTGCCAGAGGATGATCCATAATAAATGTAGGCTGAATCAATTCTTTTTCGCAATACTCTTCGAAGAAGAGGTTAATGATATCTCCTTTTGTATGACGAGCTTCATATTCGATGTGATGCTCATCAGCTAACTTCTTAGCATCTTCATCTGTCTCAACGGTATCAAAGTCAATACCGGCATATTTCTTGATGGCTTCATTCATTGTGAGACGTGCGAAGGGCTTGCCAAAGTCAATTTCGATGCCGTTGTAAGTGAACTTGGTATCACCAATGACTTTTTCAGCAAGGTAACGGAACATACTCTCTGTCAGTTCCATCATACCTTCATAGTCTGTATATGCCTGATACAGCTCCATCAGTGTAAATTCCGGATTGTGTCTGGTATCTACACCTTCATTTCTATATACACGGCCGATCTCGAAAACTCTCTCAAGTCCGCCAACGATTAGTCTCTTCAGATAGAGCTCTAATGAAATACGAAGCTTAACGTCCTCATCCAGTGCATTGTAATGTGTCTCGAAAGGACGAGCTGCCGCCCCTCCGGCATTGCTTACCAAAGTTGGTGTCTCTACTTCGATAAAATCTCTTCCGCCCAGGAAGTTACGGATCTCACGAATGATCTGGGAACGTTTCAGGAATGTCTCTTTTACTTCTGCATTCATAATCAGATCCACGTATCTCTGACGATAGCGCATATCTGTATCTGTGATTCCATGATATTTCTCCGGGAGAATCTGAAGACTCTTAGAAAGCAATGTCATCTCCTGAGCGTGAATAGAAATTTCTCCTGTTTTTGTACGGAAAGCATAACCCTTCACACCATAAATATCACCGATATCGGATTTTTTGAAGTCTGCATAAGAATCCACACCGATTGCATCTCTTGAAACATAAATCTGGATATTACCCTTAAGATCCTGGATATTACAGAAAGAAGCTTTACCCATAACGCGTTTAAACATCATACGACCTGCAATGGATACCTGTATCGGCTGTGCATCCATGATAGCTCTTCTTTCATTATAATCCTCATTGATTACATTTTTCTTTTCGTCATCGCCAAGGCCTTCGGTGTCCGGAGCCTTGCGGTCTCCCAGAAGCTCTTTTTCATGAGTCTCATAAAGAGATTTGACATCAGATGAATGATGTGTCTGATCATATTTTGTAATCTGGAAGGGGTCCCTTCCTGCTTCCTGGAGATTCTGCAGTTTATCACGACGAACCTGCAGAAGCTGATTCAGATCCTGTTCCTGATTCTGTTTTTTCTGTCCCGCCATTTTCTTCTCCTCTTTTTACCGCCGAAGTCCTTATTCTCTATCCCTTCCGGACGGTTATTCCATATTAGATATTCTTCTCGATGCTGAGTACTTTGTACTGTACGATACCGCTGGGAAGTTCTACGTCTACAATGTCACCCATCTTAGCACCGATGAGGGCTTTTCCTACCGGTGACTCATTGGAAATCTTGCCCTTCAGGCTGTTAGCCTCTGTGGAACCAACGATCTGAAGACTCATCTCCTCATCATATTCCATATCAAAAACTACGACCTTACATCCTACGCTGATTACAGAAGAGTCAACTTCATCTTCTACTACAACCTCTGCATTTTTAAGGATTGCTTCGATTTCTTCAATTCGAGCCTCAATATCTCTCTGCTCATCTTTTGCAGCATCATACTCTGCATTCTCAGAAAGGTCACCCTGCTCTCTTGCTTCTTTGATCTTTCCTGCTACTTCTTTTCTTCTGTTTACCTTCAGATCATGAAGTTCATCTTCCAGTTTTTTCAGACCTGCATAAGTAAGAATATTTTTCTTAGCTTCCATTCTATTAACACCCTTTCACAGTAATTTTTCTCATAATATTTTCCGTGCAATGCCTATACTTATCAGTCAGCCTGCACTCATAGCCACAACATTATACATGAATTTTATCAAAAGGTCAATGAATTGCCCCCCTGACCGAGTTAAATAATCGTAAGGATACCTACGGATTTCAGGAAGAGGATGATCAGCAATACCGGTGCTACGAACTTCAGCATCACCCGAAGCAAGCCCTGACGCTTAAAGGTTTCCCCATTCTTTGTCATTTCCTCGATAATATAGTCTGGCTTTACCACCCATCCAATAAGGATACAGGTTGCCAAAGCTCCGATCGGCATCAGCACATTATTGCTAATGTAATCCATCAGATCCAAAATCTGTGCTGTACTTCCATTCGGCAATGGCAGTTCGAAGTAGAAATGATTATAGCCAAGGCACACACAGGTACCAGCCACCAAAGCGATAATAAATTCTACCCAGGTTGCTGCCTTTCTTGACAGATGAAACTGATCCATAAAACTGGATACAATGGCCTCCATAATGGATACTGCACTGGTTATCGCCGCAAATAAAACCATGGCAAAGAACATAACTCCAATAATTCTTCCGAAACCTGCCCCCATCTGATTAAATACCTTAGGCAAGGAAACAAACATAAGACCTGGTCCGGAAGCGGACAGACCATCTTTTCCCATGAAGGCAAACACTGCCGGAAGAATCATAATACCGGCAAGAAAAGCAATTACCGTATCAAACAACTCAATTTGAATCACTGACTTGGACAGATTCGCATCATCACTTACATAGGATCCGTAGGCAACCATAATACCCATGGCAACACTTAAACTAAAGAAAAGCTGTCCCATAGCATCCACCATAACGGTGAAGAATTCTTTCACGGTAAGCCCGGAAACATCCGGAAGCAGATAGATTTTAAGACCCTGAAGTCCTGTTCTAGTCACACCCTCTGCATCGGTATAACTAATGGTCAAAGAAAATACTGCAATAATGATAACCAAAACCAAAAGAATGGGCATCAGGACTCTGGACATCGACTCAATTCCCTTATTTACGCCCCTAAGAATGATAAACGTACAGGCGATAAGAAAGATCGCCATTAATACAATGGGGGCTCCCGTGGAAGAAATAAATTCTGTAAAGTAGGAATCTCCCGCTGCCTCCTGGCCACCTCCCATCAGGAAGGTGATAAGATATTTCAATACCCATCCACCGATGGCGCAGTAGTAAGGCATGATAATGATTGGCACCAGACACTCGATGACGCCCAAAGGCTTCCAACCCTTCTTTACCTTCTCATAAGCCGTCAGGGGACTCTGTTTGGTTCTACGTCCAATGGCAATCTCCGTGCACAAAAGGGCAAAACCAAAAGTTACTGACAAAACAAGATAGATTACCAGAAATAATCCACCACCGTCCTTTGCTGCCAAATAGGGAAATCGCCAAATATTACCCAAGCCCACTGCGCTTCCGGCTGCTGCCAAGACAAAGCCCAGAGAACCACCAAATGAATGTCTCTTTTCCATTTCATTCCTCCTTAATATTGTAGGGTTACTGTATATGTGATTATGCTCCGCATCATCATCCAAAATTTGTATGGGTCTTACTCTCTGTGCACTATCGCTTGTCTCTGTCGATGAATTTTAAAGCGACAAAACCGATAAAAGCAAAAAGAAGGGCAAAACCAAGCAATGTAAGCCAATTATGAGTTATATTGCTCACCGTTGCATCATAGATCGCTTCCGCATTCATTTTTCCCGCTTGCATCTTAAAATCCAGAACCTGATCCTTTTCTTTCATAGTCTGCACAAAAATATCCAAGGGTTTTACCCCATCCTGCTGAATCTGATCCTTGTATTTTACTATGCTCTTCCAAATAGTGGTACTGATTAGATCATTATATTTTCCGATAGATGCCAGACATCTAATTCCGCCATTGGAAATGGTATAATTGGAAATCTGTTTTGACACCCCTTTAAGAGTAAATGCCGCTCCGGAAAATACCAGCTGAAAAATCAAAAGAAAGGGCATCACTGTCATAGCTGTAGTGGTGGTATGAACGATACAGGAAATCATCATCGCCATCATATCTGCTGCAAAGGTAATCAAAAACAGGGAGATCACAAAATCTATAAGGAAATAGGGAGCTACCACACCTTCTGTTGGAAAATTCACTCCGGCATAGCAGAATACCACGGTGATAATCAAACTCTGCGCCAGACATAAAAGCATCTGGTACAACATTTGAGCGATGATATAAGAAGAGATATGCATACCAGAACGATGCTCTCTCTTTAAAATCTCTCGCTCCCTGCAGACAATCTGAATAGAGTTAAAACAGCCATTCCAGATGCACACACAAGATAAAGCGAAGGATCCGGTAATGGTTCCCTCCTGGGAAACGTAAAGCCTGCTGCCGACAACAAACGCTACCAAACCACCGATCAAGGCAGCCATGGGAAGCACCTTCCAGTCACTTTGATAGACAAAAAGTCGCAGCATACGTAAAAGGTAGACCGGAATCTGATGAATGCGCTCCGGATATTTTATTTTCTTCTGCTCATTCATTTATCTGGTCCTCCTTCCTGTCTTTCTTCTCTTCTTGCGAATCTGTTTCACAACTTTCTTTTGTTGTTTTTTCTGGATTCTCTTCGGACTTGCTTCTATACTTTTCTCTGTTGTTTTTCTAGAATCCGTTTCCTGTTCTTCCCCTGATTCCTCGGCTTCAGCGACAGGCTCTTCTACCAGTTCTCCTACGATATCTTCATTTTCATCGCCTACTGCCTCACCTTCCCGGCCATGGAGGGTAAGTTTTTCCTGTACACGAATAAATTTCTCAATATATTCATCTCCCAGGCCCTGACCACCGTCGCCTTTGCGGTTGATGCGAAGAAGAATCTGTTCCATTGTCTCCACATCGAAGAATTCTCTGGCATCATCGATTTCTCCATAAAAAGCCAACCGGCCGGTATTTTCCGCATCCTTGGCCATAACGATTACTTCATCAAACAGGTCGATTACACGATCCGGTGTATGGGTGATGACAATAACGATTTTCCCTTCATCCGCTATAGCTCTCAGATTTTCCATAAGGGATCTGGCCATAATACCATCCAAACCGGAATCCGGTTCGTCCAATATGAAGAGTTCCGGGTCTGCAATAAATTCCATTGCAATATTCAGTCGTCTCAGCTGACCTCCCGACAATTTGCTCACTGTACTGTTGGCCACTCCTGTTAAGCCAAAGGTGGCAAGAACCTTCTCCACTCTCTGAGCTCTTTCTTCTGCACTGATACTTTTGGGCAGGCGCAGATAGGCAGCCTCTTTTATGGTCCTCTTTACCTGATCACTGGAACGCACCAGATTTTTCTGGGGAACCACGCCGATATTATGCTTCATATGAGCATACTCTTTATAAACATCACTTCCCTGCAGGGTAATCTCAGCAGTTCCTTTTTCATATCCTGTCACAGCATTAATAAAGGTGGTCTTACCGCATCCAGAACTTCCCAGCAAGAGAACCATGCGTCCCGGATCGATCTGCAGATTGATATCTCTAAGAAGGGTCTTCTTACCAAAGGATTCCGTTACTGCTCTTTCTTTTAATTTCACCGTCAGTCCGGCTTCATTTTCCGGAAGAATTTGCTCTGCATTGCTAAGTCTCGGTGCTGATATATCCCCATATATATATTTGGGCTGATATTTATCACTTTTTGCAAAAATAACCATTACCAGCCATTCTGCAAAAATCCACAGCACAATCCAATACCATCTACGTTTTCCCTGAATCATCCAGTCACAAAAACGACCGCCGATACGGATATTTAATACAATCTGATACATAGTCACTGCCATGTAGATTACTACAATTAATATATGCCATGCAGAAACCTGCTCATCGCTTAGATGGGTAATATAGGGAAAAACCAAGGACAAAGCACCGGAAATAGCGCCTGTCACCATAAGGGTACGGCCCAAAGCTTCCTGACAAATCGCTTTACCAAACCAATACCAACGGGCAAAAGGAATCAGTCCGTAATAACCTTTTACTCCGCATTTTTTTAAGATCAAATAAAGTCCAATCGCCAAAAGCAAATAATTGACAATGGTCAAAGAACTCATATTCAGATTGCTGATCACTTTATGCTACCTTCTCCCTCTCTTATATGCGTTTTCTGTAGCTCCTCACATTTTCCGACCTTCGAGACATCATTGCATCTTTCTCTGGGAAATATCGACTCCAGCATCGCCTCCAATTCCATCATGCTTGTTACCTCATTGACTTTCTCCCGCATTCGCGCAGAATGAGGAAGGCCCGTGGTATACCAGGCAACATGCTTGCGCATCTCCCGCATAGCCGTATATTCTCCCTTATATTCCACTTGTAAAGCTGCATGACGCAAAATCATCTCACGAATGTCATTATAGGAAGGCTTAGGAAGAATTTCTCCACTTTCCAGATACTGCACTACCCTCTTAAAAATCCAGGGATTTCCTCTGGCAGCCCGTCCGATCATGATTCCATCACATCCGGTTTCTTCCATGAGTTTTTTAGCACTTTCTGGTGAGGTCACATCTCCATTTCCAAAAACAGGAATAGAAACCGCTTCTTTTACCTGACGAATAATATCCCAATCGGCCCTGCCGGAATAATACTGTTCTCGGGTTCGGCCGTGTACTGCCACCGCAGCAGCTCCATTGTCTTCTGCAATTTTTGCAATCTCCACAGCATTTACCAAGTCATCATTGAAGCCTTTTCTGATTTTTACTGTGACAGGCTTTTTCACCGCTGAGGATACGGATTTTACGATTTGCGCCACAAGAGCCGGCTCCTTCATCAGGGCAGAACCTTCATGGTTGTTCACCACTTTTGGCACCGGACAACCCATATTGATATCTAGAATATCGAAGGGTTCCTCTTCTATCATAGACGCAACATGCCCCATAACTTGCGGATCAGAACCAAAGAGCTGCAGCGATACCGGTCGTTCCTGGGGCAGTATTTTCATCAATGCTTTTGTATTCTTATTTTTATAGAGAATGGCCTTTGCACTGACCATCTCCGTACATAAAAGGCCGGCCCCCTCTTCTTTACATAACAAACGAAAGGCCAGATCGGTCACTCCTGCCATTGGGGCAAGAGCAACAGGATTCGGCAGGGTCACATTGCCAATCTGCAGCTTCATGACTCTGACTCCTTTGTCTCTGAAACAGACGCTGTCGAAATCTCTTCCCCATCTGCTTCTTCACTTACATCCATGTCCTCTCCCAGGAAAAATACCTTATAGTACATTTCCAGAGATCTGAGTAATTCTTGTTTGTTTTGCTGTATTTCCTTAATCTTCAATCCACTTCCGATGTCATCGAACATAGCGTCCGCCTCCAGGGCTTCCACCTTAAATTGAAGATTCCCCTCCTCATCAAAGATCAGCAAGAGAATTCCCCCCACATCTTCTGTGAAGGTAACACACATAATCTGAAGTTCCTGCTGAATTGATTCAGGAAGGGAAGCAAAATCCTTATTGAAATAATACTTCTGTTCGTAGGCATTCGCACCGCAGAGCACGGTATCATTATTTTCCATACACGCTTTCTCCTAAATTTCTAAATATAATCGTATTCCTGACATGCAGAAATATTATGTTACAAGGTATATCCATAAATTCCTCGAACGGATACTTCACCGGCATACACCGCTTCCTGGCTGCCGTCCTCCTTTTGAACCAACAATTCCCCTTTGTTATTGATTCCCAGTGCTAAACCGGTATATTCATTTCCCGGTGTCAGCACCCGAACCTCTCGGTCTTTATTGACCAGGAGCTCATTGTAATCTTCCTGAAGTCCGGTAAGATCACCACTTTTCAAAAAAGTCTTATAATTCTTCTCGAAGCAATTAAGAATCTCCGCTGCAAGACGGGCTCTAGACTGCTTTTCTCCTGTTTCGATCTGCAAGGAGGTGGCTGTCGCCTGTAATTCTTCTGGAAATTCCATGCGATTTACATTTACCCCTGTACCGATTACCAAATATTCTAGATAATCAATCTGAGCACTCATTTCCGTTAAAATACCGCAAACCTTTTTTCCATTCACAACAATATCGTTGGGCCATTTAATTTTGGCATCCAGTCCCGGATATTTTTTTAAACTCTGAGCCACTGATAAGCCCATAACCAAAGTCAGAGGGGAAGCTTGAGCCGGAAGGATATCCGGTCGCAGCATCACCGTAAAATATAGGGAAGATCCCGCTGGAGACTCCCAACTGCGGCCTCTGCGGCCCTTTCCCTTACTTTGCATATCTGCCAGACAAACCGTTCCAGAAGGATAATCCTTTTGTGCCAACTCCTTTGCCCAATTGTTGGTGGAATCAATTTCATCCTTATAGCAGATCTTACTTCCTATCTCCTGAGTCTGCAGCCAACTGGCAACTTCACTGGCGGTAAGAAGATCCGTCGGTGCATCCACCAGGCGATATCCTCGATTGGTTAATGCCTCAATCTCATAACCCGCATCCCGCAAGCCATTGATGGCCTTCCAAACAGCTGTGCGGGAAACTCCAAGTTTCTCACACAGCTGCTGTCCAGATACATAATCCCCATTCTCCCGAAGGAGCTGAAGTACTTTCGCTTTCATTTATGCATCTCCTAAAGTAGCCACAATCACTGCTTTAATGGTATGCATACGGTTCTCTGCCTCATCGAATACAATAGACTGAGCGGATTCGAAGACCTCGTCTGTCACTTCCATCTCTGTGATACCGAATTTCTCAGAAATCTGCTTGCCAATCGTGGTATTCAAATCATGGAAAGCAGGCAGGCAGTGCATAAATACAGCATTTTCACCAGCCAACTCCATTACCCTTTTGTTTACCTGATATGGCATAAGGGCTTTGATTCTCTCTTCACAAACCTCATCCGGCTCTCCCATGGAAACCCATACATCGGTATAGATAACATCAGCGCCAGCTACACCCTTTTCCACATCCTCTTCCAAGGTAATGGTTGCGCCTGTCTCTTTTGCATACTCGCGGCACTGAGCTACCAGCTCTGGGTTGGGGAAATATTCTTTAGCCGTACAAGCGGTAAAATGCATGCCCAGCTTTGCGCAAGCGATCATCAGGGAATTACCCATGTTATAGCGGGCATCACCCATATAGACCAGATGAACCCCTTCCAATTTACCTAAATGCTCACGGATGGTCAGCATATCTGCCAACATCTGAGTGGGATGATATTCATTTGTCAGGCCATTCCATACCGGAACACCTGCATGCTCTGCCAGAGCCTCTACAATTTCCTGGCCAAAGCCTCTGTATTCAATGCCCTCATACATTCTGCCCAGAACTCTTGCTGTATCTGCAATGCTCTCTTTTTTTCCAATCTGAGAACCTGTGGGGTCCAGATAGGTCACACCCATACCCAGGTCATGGCCTGCCACCTCGAAGGAACAGCGCGTACGAGTACTGGTCTTCTCAAAAATCAGGGCAATATTTTTTCCTTCGTAAAAGCGAACGGATTCCCCTTTCTTTTTGCATTCCTTCAATCTTGCGGAGAGGTCGATGAAATAGCGGATCTCATCCGGTGTAAAATCCTTTAAAGTCAGAAAGTTTTTTCCTTTTAATCCTGCTGCTACAGGATCATTGCCAAGTATAGCCTTTAATTTTTCCTTCATAATAACATCTCCTTTTATGCTTTTACAGGTCCGGAACGTCTGCTCTGTCCGGATCATAAACATCTTCAATATCAAACAGGTCGGTAGTCTTTCGATCCGCCTCGTCTGCAATCTTATCCTGATAGAGACGATAACCATCCAAATCACGGCGACCCTGTCTTACATAATTATCGCGAATCTGCAGAAAATACTGGGTAGAGTCTACATTGCAATAGAAGTTGTAGCCTTGACTCTTCAGGTAAGCAAACTTCTCATCATCTGTGCTATAATCTGCAGAATCTGTTAAATCCTCGCCGTGGGCAAAGATAATGGTATCTGTACCGCCCACCAGAGGGGAAACATATTTTTCCCATTTCTCAGTATCTTCCACAAGAGTCTCATAAGAAATCTGAGCAATATGACGATGGCCCCAGGTATGACTGGCGAACTCCCAACCATCCTCTTTAATAAAGTCAGCCATGTTTTTGGCATCCTCACATTCCTGATCATAATCAAAATCCGGATGGGCATCCAGCCATTTTTTCTGATCATCATCCAAATGCTCCGGATCCCTGCTCTCATATACACCGTCTGTTCTGTAGCCTAAGATTCCATTGTAACCGGTAAGAGCAATCAGACCCTTGGCTCCCTTATAGGAAGCATCCGGATGTTCCTCCAAAAACTTGTCCATGAGCGGCAGAACGTCATAATCTCCTGTAGAAACAGTTCCGTCATCCTCCACAAACTCATTGGTCAGCTTTCCATCATCACCAATGATTAATTTGGAAGGCATGCCTCGACCATCATAACAATGATAGTAGGAAAGGTCATCTACAGAAAGAACAAAAGCCTTCTTGTCTTCCGGCAGCATAAGATTGGTATTTTCTGTAAAATGTACCGTTCCGTCCTCGTCTGTGGTCTGATTTACCAAATCTCTCAGACGAACCATAACATAGCCTCGGTCATACATGGACTGGGTAATGTTATTAAACTCATAAATCGTAGTCATCCACTGCTGATATCCTGCAGTCAAAGGATCATCGGCATCGCCGAAACCAGTTTTTGCATCTCTTACCAGTGTGTGATAAAAAATATGGGTAACCTCGTCAATATTAACAGCGACGCAGGAATCCTTAGCATCCTGATATTCCTGTTTTTTAGTTGCTACATCAGAATCGGAATCTGCATCCGGCACTTCTGCCAGCTTTTCAATGGCGCCATCATAATCATACTGCTGAGCCAGAAGATCTGCCGCTGCAAGAACTGTATCCTTCTCGCTAAGCTGCGTATCTCCAGATGCCGTATCTGTAGAATCCGTTGCCGAACCTGCGGAAGACGCAGACTTTTCCTCCCCACTTTTACTGCCAAATTTTGTAATGCCAAACATCATAGCCACAGCCAATACCACCAAAACAACAAGCAGACCGACCATCCTTCTGATCATTTGTTTTTTTCTTTTCTCTGCCCGCCTTTTTCTGGCAATAGCCCTTTTTCTTTCATACTCGTCCACTTCCTGGAACCTCCCTTTTTAATTATTTTCTTTTCCTAATTATTTTCTGTTCACAGCACTTATATACTTCTTTGCCTATGAGCCTCATACATAAGTAGTGCCGCTGCCACTGCAGCATTCAAAGACTCCAGCTGCCCTTCCATGGGAATTCGGATCAGCTTTCCGGCTGCCCTTGAAAGTTCTTCACTAAGGCCATTTCCTTCATTGCCAATCAGGAAAATAGTTCCTCCCCTATAATCCTCCTTGTCGTAGGACTTACTGCCTGCCAAATGAGCAGCCGCTGCAATGATGCCTTTCTCTTGCAGCTGAGAAAGAATTTCCTTAGGTTGATCCGTATACATAAAAGGCATACGGTAAATCGATCCCATGGTGGACCTTATGGTCTTAGGATGATAGATATCCACAGAACCTTCTGTTAAAATGATGCCATCCACTCCGGCCCCTTCTGCCGTACGAAAGATCGTACCCACATTGCCAGGATCCTGAAGATTCTCCAGGAGCAGAAGCAGGGGATTTTCCTTTTTTAAAAGGTCCGCCGTCTGATAATGGTAACGCTCCATCTCACACAAAATTCCCTGAGGTGTCTGAGTATCCGACATCTTGGCAAATACCGAGTCTGCCACCGTCTCCCAGGGAACGCCTTGTAAATGCTCTGGTAATCCGTATTTTTCCTCATAGGAAGCGGACATATAAACCCTTCGCACCTTCTCAGCAGCTGCCTCTGCTGCCATTTTCTTTCCCTCAACGATAAAACAATCGGTCTCTCGACGCAATTTGCCTTTTTTTTGCAACTGTATGACATGCTTTACTTGTTGATTTGATGCACTTGTGATCAAAATAATCTCCCCTTTAGACTATAGCATTTTCCCTATTTTTTCAATACTCATCGGTATCTGGTTTTTATATTTGCCTTGCCAAAACGAGCCTGAAGATTTTCTAAAAGAATCTCATCAATTTGTACATTTCCTGACTGGGGAAGCTGCTTCATGGCACGTTCTGCCTTCAGGTAAATGACCACCTGATCCTTACCCTTGGATTCCTTTAAAATCTGGTACAAATCCGCTACATTTTTCTCATAGGTGGACCGGTCAGGAAACTGAATCCACAGCTGTGCCGGCAAATCCTCAAAATCCAGAATTTTCTCACAGATTAATTTACTAGCCTTATCATCCTCCGCAGAAACCCGACCTTGTACAAAGACCTTGGCATCCTCACGGATGCGGCTGCTGTTATTCTCATAATCTCTGGGAAAAACCACAACCTCCACAGTCCCTAACAAATCTTCCAGAGTAAGAAAGGCCATGGTCTTATTATTTTTTGTATACTTGATGGTTTTTTCCGTGATGATCCCACCGATAGTCTGACGAGACCCATCTTTGACCTTAGGAAGACCACTCTCCTCATCGGGCTGAAAATCAGAAGTGGACGCTGTGATATTTCTCCGCCATTTCTCCTCATATTCCTCCAAGGGATGCCCGCTGATATACACGCCAAGAACCTCTTTTTCCAAAGCCAAAAGCTCTTCTTTATCATACTCGCCCACATTGGGAAGACGAATCTCATATTCCTTCTTTTCCTCTGCCCCCATAAGATCAAAGAAGCTGAGCTGACCGGAAATAGAATCTTTCTTTTCTCTGCTGACACTGTCCATCACCTGGGCATAAACCATCATCAGCTGTTTCCTTGTACCACCCAGAGAGTCCATGGCTCCAGCCTTGATAAAATTCTCCACCGAGCGTTTGTTGATTTCTCTGCCGTTGACCCGCTCAATAAAATTTTGAAGGCTGGTGAAAGGACCTGCTTTTTCCCTTTCTTCTACAATGGCAGCCTGCACAGGTTTTCCGATTCCTTTAATAGCATTCAAACCATAACGAATCGACCCATTTTCCACAGAGAAAACACCTACACTTCGATTCAGATCCGGAGGTAAAATCGCGATTTTCATCTGGCGACAATTCAAAATATATTCTGCTACTTTTCCGGGATTGTCCACACAGGAGGTCATAAGAGCTGCCATAAATTCCACAGGATAATAGCATTTCAGCCAGGCCGTTTGATAAGAAACCACCGCATAGGCCGCTGCATGAGATTTATTGAAGGCATACTTTGCAAAATCCGTCATTTCATCAAAGATTTTATTGGCCGTAGCTTCGCTGATGCCCTTACTGATGCAGCCAGGCACACCTTCTTCCTTATTACCATAAACGAAATTCTTCCGCTCCTGGGCCATAACAGCCGCTTTTTTCTTTGACATAGCTCTTCGCACCAGATCGCTTCGCCCCAGAGTATAGCCTGCCAGATTCCGAACAATCTGCATAACCTGTTCCTGATAGACAATACAGCCGTAGGTAGGCTCCAGAATTTCTTCCAATTCCGGCGTATCATAGACAATGGTATCCGGATTGTTCTTACCCTTAATATATTGAGGAATAAAATCCATAGGGCCTGGGCGATAGAGAGAAATTCCTGCAATGATATCCTCCAGATTCTGCGGTTTTAATTCCTTCATGAAATTCTTCATTCCAGCACTTTCCAACTGGAAAACGCCCTCTGTTTTACCGGAACCAATCATAGCCAGAACATTTTTATCATTATAATCAATGTGATTAATATCTATGCTTTTACCTGAACTTTGCTCTGCTAAGCGCACCGCATTTTGAATCACTGTCAAAGTACGAAGACCCAGGAAATCCATCTTCAAAAGTCCCAATTCTTCCAAGGTGGTCATGGTGAATTGTGTGGTAATGGACCCGTCAGACGCCCTGGATAGAGGGACATATTCATCTACACTCTTCTGACTAATAACTACACCAGCCGCATGCATAGAGGTATGTCTGGGAAGCCCCTCAAGACGAAGAGACATATCAATAAGATATTTTACCTCTTCATCCTCTTCATAAAGCTTGCGCAACTCCCGATTCATATCCAGCGCTTTTTTAATGGTAATATTTAATTCATTAGGAATCATCTTGGCAATGCTGTCGCATCTGGCATAGGGAAGATCCAATACACGTCCCACATCCCTAATGACACCTCTAGCTGCCAAAGTACCGAAAGTTACAATCTGAACGACCCGATCTTTTCCATATTTGCGCACCACATAGTCAATAACTTCCTGTCTTCGTTCAAAGCAGAAATCCACGTCGATATCAGGCATAGAGACACGTTCTGGATTCAAAAAACGCTCAAACAGCAATTGATATTTCATGGGATCCAGCTGGGTGATTCCCAGAGTATAAGAAACTACGCTTCCTGCCGCAGAGCCACGTCCCGGGCCCACCATAATATCATGATCTCTGGCATACTTGATAAAATCCCACACAATCAGGAAATAATCTACATATCCCATGGTTTTGATGGTGTCCAACTCATAGGTCAATCTCTGTTTTACCTCTTCCGTCACCGGATGATAGCGCTCCTCCAGACCTTCCCAGCACAGCTTATTCAAGTATTCCCAGGAACTATAGCCTTCCGGAACATCAAACTTAGGCAGTTTGGTCACACCAAATTCAATCTCCACATGACAACGTCTGGCAATTTTCTGCGTATTTTCCAAAGCCTGGGGCGCATAAGGGAAGAGGGAAGCCATCTCCTCAGGACTTTTTACATAATATTGGCCTCCATCATAGCGCATACGATCCTCATCCTGGACTTTTTTATTGGTCTGGATACAAAGGAGAATGTCATGAGAAGCAGCATCCTCCGCATTGGTATAATGCACATCGTTGGTACAGATCAACTCAATTCCGGTCTCCCGACTCATACGCAAAAGCTGTTGATTTACCAGTTTTTGCTCCGGAATACCATGATCCTGCAATTCCAGGAAGAAATTTTCCGCACCGAAAATATCCCGATAGGTCAGGGCACTCTTCTTTGCCTCTTCATACATGCCTTTCTGAAGAAATCTAGCCACTTCTCCTGCCAGGCAGGCACTGCTGGCAATGATTCCTTCATGATATTTACGAAGGATTTCCCGATCAACCCTAGGTTTATAATAAAATCCATCAATAAATCCGGCGGATACAATCTTCATCAGATTTTGATAACCCTGGTTATTTTCTGCTAAAAGCACCAGGTGATAATATCGATCATCGGAATGACTCGCTTCTTTATCAAAACGGGAACCCGGTGCCACATAGACCTCGCAGCCAATAATGGGGCGAATCCCTACTTCATGACAAGCCCTATAGAAGTCAATCACACCAAACATAACACCATGGTCTGTAATCGCCGCGCTGTCCATGCCCAGTTCCTTCACCTTTGCCACATATTCTTTTATTTTATTGGAACCATCCAAAAGACTGTATTCCGTATGTACATGTAAATGACAAAATTCCAAAACCGCACCCCTATACTTGTTCACATTGTTCTGATTTAATAAGACATTTTATGACTATTTTTTCAAGAAGATTCTATGTTCCTTAATCTCGATTCTACCTGCCTTAAGCAGATGACCCACAGCTCTCTTAAAAGCAGCCTTGCTGAGACCAAATTCTCTGCTGATTACCTCCGGTGATGCCTTGTCATCAAAAGGCAAAACTCCGGCAAATTCAGCAATAACGCTCTCCACATTCTCTGCGTCCTCTTCAATCTGAAGATGGGCCTTCTTTCTGGCAGACAGATTCAGCTTACCATCCTCCTTCACCTCCGTCACACGGAAAGTCATAAGCTCCCCGGGAATAAATTTCCCCTGCGCTTCTCTTTTAGGAATCAAGGCAGAGTATTTGTCGTCCACAGCCACAAATACACCAAAATTATCGCTTCTCTGATAAATGCGGCCCTGTACTTCATCCCCCTCTTGATAAGGAGACTGGGTATGCAGATAATGATATACCTTCATGGTTGCACAGAGGCGATTGCTCTTGTCCAAATAGACTGCTGCCAAAACTTCGTCCCCTTCCCTTACCTGCTTTGTCTGTTCTCTAAAAGGTAAAAGAAGATCCTTTTCCAAGCCCCAATCCAAAAAGGCTCCAATTTTACCTACCTGTGAGACAGTAAAAAGGGCCACTTCTCCCAATTCCGCCTTAGGGCTACGGGTGGTAGCAATCATACGATCTTTGGAATCACGATAAAGAAAAACTTCCAGCTCATCTCCGATACCGCAACCCTCCGGCACCTGTTTACCCGGAAGCAAAACCCGCTCTGTCTGTCCTGACTCCCTATCATCCGCCAGATATACTCCAAAATCTGTTTTTTTCACAATCATCAGTTTCTGCTTTTTTCCTAATTCCATAATCCATTCTCCCGACAATCATCTATTGTTCTAATATCATATTTTTTATAAAAATTCCACAATGGCATAGACATCTCCATCCAAACTTTCCAGGCTTACCATGTAGAGTCCATCTCCTCTGTGCAGCTTACTAATGAGCTGGTCTCCCAACTGTGCCTGTTTTTTATACTCTGCTCTCATCTGTCTAATGGCAAATCCTTCCGGAAGGCAATCTGCCGCCATGCGAACGTATTCTCCATTATTTACATGGTGGTTCATATCCAATTGGCCTCTTTTAATAGTAATGGAATCCACAAGCTCCCCACTATCCCATAAGCTAATTTTTCTCGGTGCATATTCCATGGGAAATTTTTCATGAAATCCATAGCCATCCAATTCTTCCTGATCCACGCGAGTGGGTCTCCCGGATTCCAGATCAAAATAAAACCATACAGAAGCCGCATACGCCAGCACTTCCCCTTCCTTTGTCTCCAAAGTAAAGTTGCGGAAGCCATAAAAGCTTCGGAAATCATAAGCCCAGGTAGAAGTAATTACTTTCTCTCCCAGCCCCGGATATCTGTTTACACAAATCTGCCAGGAGGACAAAAGCCATACCTTCTTTTTCTTCATCAGATGATCCATTCCCAGCCCTGCTGCCTCCGAATGGAAATTGCTACAATCCTGAAAGCGGTCCAAAACACTGTTTATGGTCATTTTTCGATCCTCACCAAGTTCACTAAAACGAACCCGACTCTCAAATGAATATTTCATTCTATATTGCCTTTCCTGCTCTACTTAAATCACTTGTCATTTTATCATGAAAACTGCCTTAACACTATAACAAAGAGTTTCCTATACGCTAAAAAAAGCCTTAGGCAAATGCCTAAGGCTTCAAGCTGGGCTACAAGGATTCGAACCTTGAAATGACGGAGTCAGAGTCCGTTGCCTTACCATTTGGCGATAGCCCAATATCTTTTTCATCGCTTCGTCACTGCCAAGCGACAATCGTTATTATAAAGGACCTTTTTCAAAAATGCAAGGGGTTTTTTAACTTTTTTTAAAAAAATATAAACTTTTGCAAGATTTCTATATATTTTTACAAAATGGTTGTATTTCTCGCTGTCAAATTCCATCATATAACAGTTTTCCTATTGTTCCATATTTTAAAAAACTGTATAATGGAAAGAACGACACACAGGATTATATACTGCGATGCTAATTTTTATAAAGGAGAATTTAAAATGCGCGCTTTAAACCTTACCCTGCTCACCGACCTGTACGAGCTTACCATGATGCAGGGTTATTTCAAGAATCCGTCCGATCAGATTGTTGTTTTTGATGCTTTCTACAGAAACAATCCCTGCGACGGCGGTTATGCGATCGCTGCCGGTCTCGAGCAGGTTATTGAATATGTTCGAGATCTTCATTTTACCCCTGACGACATTGAATACCTGAAGAGTCTTCATATTTTTGATAAAGATTTTCTGGAATATCTGAGAGGTTTCCATTTCACCGGTGACATCTATGCCATTCCAGAAGGAACCGTAGTTTTCCCAAGAGAACCTCTGGTTAAGGTAATCGCTCCCGTCATGGAAGCACAGCTTGTGGAGACAGCTATCTTGAATATCATCAACCACCAAAGCCTGATTGCCACAAAAGCCTCCCGGGTTGTCTATGCTGCCCAGGGTGACGGGGTTATGGAATTCGGTCTTCGACGTGCCCAAGGTCCGGATGCCGGAATCTATGGAGCAAGAGCTGCGGTAATCGCAGGCTGTGTAGGAACTTCCAATGTTCTCACAGGAAAAATGTTCGACGTTCCGGTAAAAGGAACCCATGCCCACAGTTGGATTATGAGTTTCCCAGATGAATATACTGCTTTCCGTACCTATGCTGATATTTATCCGGATGCCTGCCTTCTTCTGGTGGACACCTATGATGTATTAAACTCCGGCGTCCCCAATGCCATTCGTGTCTTTAAAGAGATGAAGGAAAAGAACCCTGATTTCAAGGGCTATGGTATCCGTATCGACAGTGGCGACTTGGCATATCTTTCTAAAAAAGCCTACAAGATGTTAGATGATGCTGGTTTCGGTGATGCCATTATTTCCGCATCCAGTGATTTGGACGAGCGTCTGATCAACAGTTTGAAGGCACAGGGAGCTAAAATCAATTCCTGGGGTGTAGGAACCAACTTGATCACCTCCAAGGACTGCCCCGCTTTCGGTGGTGTTTATAAATTGGCAGCCATCAAGGATTCCAAGGATTCTGAGTTTACACCAAAGATCAAGCTGTCTGAGAACTCTGAGAAGGTAACCAACCCTGGCAACAAAACCATCTATAGAATCTATGACAAAGCTAATGGAAAGATTCGTGCAGATTTGATTTGTCTGGCCGATGAAAGCTTCGACGAAAATCAGGATATGATCATCTTCGATCCTCACGAAACTTGGAAAAAAACCAAAATCAAAGCCGGAAGCTATACTCTCCGAGAACTGCTCAAGCCCATCTTCCTGGAAGGCGAGTGCGTCTACACTTCTCCCTCCGTTATGGAAATGCAGGCTATTTGCAAAAAAGAACAGGAAACTCTCTGGGATGAGACCAGACGTCTGGTAAATCCTCACGAAGTCTATGTAGATTTGTCCGACAAGCTCTATAAGATTAAGAGTGACCTTTTAGAGCAAATGGGCACAGAAGCCATGGATCATCAACCCTAAGCCTCATGCCCCTTTAAGCAAATATTAGATAAAAAAGCCCCTGGATAATTATCTCACGTAAACACACGTAGACAATTTATCAGGGGCTTTTTAGCAAGATTCTAATCCCATTTATTTTTTCTTAAGTTTTAAATAAGAATCCCTTATGATAGATCTGTTTTTTTCTTCAGATTTCCTTGTTATTATAGCCTCATCGAAAAAAACACATAACAAAGAAAAAATGCAAATATCAATGCAAACAAGGGAGAAAATACTATGAAAGCAACGATAAATGACAATACACTGAAAATGGTAACAGGTGGAGAGACCGTAAGCGGAACAAAGAATTATCTGGCTCTGAGAAGTGATACTTCCTATTCCGACAAATCCATCATTGGAAAACTTCACAACGGAGAATATGTAAAATTGCAAGGAAAAACCTTCCATAACAATGGCCATGACTTCGCCTACGTCTACTCACCGAAGTTGGGGTGCTCCGGCTATGTAATTTCCAGCCATATTAGTTAACACGACAATTACGACAATTTCCTTTTTCATACAGGCCTGCTTCTGTCACATGGCAGAGGCAGGCCTTCCCTTATGTCTTATCATGTCTAAATTCCGTTATGCAAATTCACCGCATTGTAAAATTTTTTCTGCGCTTCTTATTTCTTCCTCATTAGGCACTCTTGCATCTTTAAGGGAATACTCAATTCCCAGATTTTCCCACTTAAATGTCCCCATAGAATGATAAGGCAGAATTTCGGTTCTTTTTACCGTTTTTAACTCTTTCAAAAAAACTGCTAAATCCTGCAGTTCTTTCTCCCCATCGGTCAGATCCGGCACCAGCACATGTCGAATCCATAGATCCTTGTTATGATTAGACAGATAACGAGCCAGCGCTAAAATATTTGTATTGCTGCAGCCCGTAAGCTTCCGATGCTTTTCCTCATCCATTTCTTTAATATCTAAAATAAAAAGATCTGTAACCTCCATGAGCTGATCAAATTTTTCCAGATATTCCTTTTTTTCTATAAAAGGTTGTCCGGAGGTATCCAGGGCGGTATGCACCCCTTTTGCCTTTGCTTTTTGGAAAAACTCTGTGACAAATTCCATTTGCAGTAAAGCTTCGCCCCCACTAACGGTAATGCCTCCATTATTTTTCCAATAGCTTTTAAAACGATATACCTTTTTAAAGAGATCCTCTGCTGTCCACTCCTCGCCTCCTGTCAGAGACCAGGTATCCGGATTGTGACAATATCTGCAGCGCATCCGGCAACCCTGCAGAAAAACAACACACCGAACCCCCGGGCCGTCAACCAGCCCGAAGGTTTCCAGGGAATGCACATACCCCTTCACCGATGTGATCATGTTTTGTGTATTTGTTTGATCCAAAGCAAGACCTCTGATTACAGTACTTTATGGCAGGTACGTGCAATAACATCCAGCTGCTGTACTCTGGTCAGATCAATAAACTTAACTGCATAACCAGATACACGAATTGTGAAGTTCTGATACTCCTCTTTCTCCGGATGTTCCATAGCATCGATCAGTTTTTTCTTACCGAATACATTTACATTCAGATGATGTGCATCCTGATCAAAGTAACCATCCAGCACCTGTACCAGATTTGCCTTCTTCTCCTGCTCAGAATGACCAAGAGCATCTGGGCTAATCGTCTGGGTATTGGAAATACCATCCAGAGCCCAATGATATGGCAATTTTGCAACGGAATTCAGGGAAGCCAGAAGTCCATTTTTCTCTGCGCCATAGGTAGGTGCTGCTCCTGGTGCAAATGGAGTAAATGCCTCACGTCCATCCGGTGTTGCTCCGGTAGCCGCTCCATACACCACGTTGGAGGTAATGGTAAGAATGGAGGTACTAGGATCCGAATCACGGTAGGTATGACGACGACTGATCTTGTCATAGAAGTTTCTCAGAACCCAAACTCCGATATCATCGGCACGGTCATCATCATTTCCATAACGAGGATAATCTCCTTCAATCTCGAATCCTGTAGTAATGCCCTCTTCATCACGCAAAATTTTTACTTTTGCATACTTGATTGCACTAAGAGAATCCACTACATTTGAGAATCCTGCAATACCTGTGGCAAAGGAGCGACGGCACTTAGAATCAATCAGAGCCATTTCCGCTGCCTCATAATAATATTTATCATGCATATAATGAATCAGATTCAGAACGTTTACATACATGTCTGCCAACCAATCCATCCAGTAATCGAATTTCTCAATAACCTCATCATAGTCTGCATATTCACTGGTGATTCTCTCCATCTTAGGACCACACTGGATACGGAACTTCTCATCAAATCCACCATTGAAAGCATAGAGAAGAGTCTTTGCCAGGTTCGCACGAGCACCAAACAGCTGAATTTCCTTTCCTGTTTCGGTAGCGGATACACAGCAGCAAATGGAATAATCATCGCCCCACTCTGGCTTCATCACATCATCATTTTCATACTGGATTGCACTGGTGTCGATAGAAATTTTCGCTGCATATTCTTTAAACTGTTTGGGCAAAGCTGAGCTGTACAGAACAGTAATATTAGGTTCAGGGCTGGGGCCCATGTTCTCAAGTGTATGAAGGAAACGATAATCTGTTTTGGTTACCATGCTGCGGCCATCCATACCGATACCTGCAACCTCAAGAGTTACCCATGCCGGATCACCAGAGAAGAGCTCATTGTAAGCCGGAATACGAGCAAATTTTACCATGCGGAATTTCATGGTCAAATGGTCAATCAGCTCCTGGGCCTCTGACTCTGTCAAGATACCTTTCTCAAGGTCTCTCTGAATATAGATATCAAGGAAGGTAGAAATACGTCCAATAGACATTGCCGCACCATTCTGGGTCTTAATCGCTGCCAGATAACCAAAATACAGCCACTGTACGGCTTCCTTTGCATTTGTTGCCGGTTTCGAAATGTCATAGCCATAGATTTTAGCCATTTCCTTCATTTCTTCCAGGGCTTTCAGCTGTTTTCCAATCTCTTCTCTCAGACGAATGACATCATCATACATATTGCCACAGCCTGCCAGATACTGCTCTATCTTCTTTGCATGAATCAGACGGTCAATTCCATAGAGGGCAACACGACGATAATCGCCTACGATACGTCCTCTTCCGTAGGTATCCGGAAGTCCGGTAACTACATGGGTTTTACGAGCCAGACGCATCTCCGGTGTATATGCAGAGAAAACAGCCTCATTATGAGTGGTTACATATTCAGAGAAAATCTTTTTCAACTCTGGATTAATCTCATAACCATAGGTTTCTGCAGCCTGAGTAGCCGTACGAATTCCACCAAATGGCATAAATGCTCTTTTCAAAGGTTTATCCGTCTGAATACCAACTACCTGTTCCAGGTCCTTCAATTCCTCGCTAATATAGCCTGGTCCATAGGAAGTCATTGAGGATACAATCTCTGTCTCACACTCGAGAACACCACCCTTTGCACGTTCCTCTTTCTGCAGCTCCTGCAAAGCACCCCAAAGTTTATTGGTAGCATCTGTTGGATCTGCAAGGAAAGACTCATCACCATCATAAGGCTGATAATTCTTCTGAATGAAATCTCTTACATTGATTTCCTCTTTCCAGATTCTTCCTTCAAATCCATCCCATCCGGGAAGATCCTGATTGTCCCATGGTTTCATAACCTGCATGACTCATTCTCCTTTACACAATACATAATATAAACTACATCTGTGTTAGCATACACTAACCAGCAGATCAAAAACAAAGCGGACACCTCCGCTTTGTTCGGCTGAAATTCTCAAAATTCCGGCAGTTAGTTGTTGCTAATCCTCATTTGTTAATTCTATCACGATTACTTATACTTGAAAAGCTATGTACTGCATAAAATACATTTTTTAAATAATTTTATGACTTTTTGTAGAATCAAAGGATTTCTTTGCTTATAAAATTTTCTTCAACTCTCTGATATAGTCCGGAGTGGTTCCACAGCAACCTCCTACCATACCGGCACCGGCATCCAAAAGTTTTTTCATGTAACCAGCAAATTCTTCTGCTCCCATGGAATATGTGCTATTGCCTTTCGCGTCCACTGTAGGCATGCCTGCATTTGGCTTTGCAATCACCGATATCTTCGCTACCTTCTTAAGGCCGCGAATCACTTCTTCCAGTTCATTGGGTCCAGGAGAGCAGTTGACACCCACCGCAGAAGCACCCATTTCCTGAAGTTCCTGCATTGCCTCATAAATATCAGAGCCATAGATGGTCTTTCCTGATGCCGTCACTGTCATAGTACAAATCACAGGAAGATCATCATTAATATCCTGGATAGCCCTCAAAGCTACTTTTATTTCATCCAGGCTCAACATGGTCTCGATTCCTATAAGGTCAACACCGCTGTCAATTAAAACAGCTGCCTGCTGATGATAGATATCATAAAGCTCCTCTTCTGTCATATCTCCGAAAGGTTCCAACATCTCTCCGGTCATGGTCATATCTCCGGCTACATAAGCCAGCCCGTCCACGCCTTCTTTACTAATCTCCACCAATCGGCGATTCAATTCTTCCACCCGGTCAGATAATCCATGTTTTTTCAAACTATACCGGTTGGCACCAAAGGTGCAGGCATACACGATGCGGCTTCCCGCCTCAGCGTACTCCTTCTGAATCTTCTGCACAACTTCCGGATGTTCCATCACCCAAAGTTCTGTCGAACCATCATGGGGCATTCCTGCTTTAAAAAGCAGAGTACCTGTAGCACCATCCATAAGAATGGTCTCTTTTGCGGCCCATTCTGCAAACTCTTTTTTCGTCATACGTAGTCCTTTCTCGACTCTCAGCAATTACTGTGCTGCGTCTGTCGTTGTGTCCTCCGCTGTTGTATCAGTTGCATCCTCCGCATTTGTATCTTCACTTGTTTCCTCTGTAGTTTCCCCGCTATTATCATCAGATGTGACGGCTGCATCATCTGTTGTAGAAGCATCCGTGCTATCTTCTGTCGTAGTAGCATCTTCCGTTGTGGAAGCATCTGTACTATCTTCTGTTGTTGTATCCTCAGAAGATGCATCCTCACTGCTTGTATCTTCGCCTGTAGAAATATTGAAAGAATCTTCAGCATTTACTGTGATTTTCTTCAATACCTTTTTATTTACATCGATGTCTGCATCGTCAACCCAGCCATCTTCAATATCGTCAAAAGCCTCCTGGCGTTTTTCTGTTTCCAGAGATTCTTTCTTCTCTGCCGTAGCATCCTCGTCCAGAGTCTTATCCATACGAACGATGTAATAACCAGCATCTCCCTCGATGACCTCATCGCAAACCTCGCCATCCTTCAGATCAGCTGCCGCATCCTTAATATCATCTGCTACAGACTCGTCATCACTGCCATAGGATGTACTGGTTGCCATAATGGTATCATCCACTTCTGATGCCAGGCTTGAGAAATCTGCAGTAGACGGATCGTCGCTGGCTTTAATTTTTTCCAGAAGTTCCTCCATCTTGCTCTTAAGGGTTGCCAAGGTGTCCTCATCATCAGAATCCACGGAAGATTTTGCCAAATAGCAATAGCTTACTGTGCTCTGAGCTGCTTCATCATCTGTTACCGTAATTTCTGTATCTGCCGTTACCGGATCCTCAGCACTCTGATAAACTGTATACAGTTCCAGATAAGTCTTTACATTGTCCTCGGTAACGCCGATTTTCTTCAAAGTATCCTCATCATTTGCCTCAATAAATTCTTTGGCAGTTTCTGCAATTTCTGTCTCCTGATCATCTGTCAGCTCAATATCGTAATCTGCCGCTTTTGCATAAGTCACGTACATTTTCTTCAGCTGTTTTACCTGATCGTCCTTCAACTGATCCCCATAGGTGACTCCATCTTCTACTTCCTGATCCAGAAATTCACTGGTAGATGAGCCATCAGAACCCATCATCTGACTCATATAAGCTCCATAGTAAGACTCCATCTGAGCCTGACTGTATCGAATAGCAAAGCTTAAAACTCCCACCGGCACTTCCACTCCGTCAATGGTCATAACCGTCTGTGTACCGTCGAGATTGCTGTCCTTACTGCCGCATCCTGCCAATGAAGTAGATCCCAGGACTGCTGCAAGGGCGATAGCTGCTGCTCTTCTTCCGAATGTATTCATTAAATATCCTCCCGTACTATAATTATCTGAAAACAATTGTAATAGTAATCCATCTTTCTAAATAGTTCCACTAGACATCACTGTCTGAGATTATATACTATTTCTCAGTAAAACTCAAGATTTCACCAACCAGTGCTTCCACGCCTTCTATCAGGTCCATGGACTTGCTGCCACGTTTGGCGGGATGCCAGGTAAAGCAGGCATTTTTATCAATTTTAAAGTCCAATTCTCCCTTATGCATATCCAAAAATTGTGGAATTCTACTGGGATCCATCTTGGCTTTTTCATACATAGTCAGCTTTATACTGCTACCGATCTGCTTGATCTCCACAATATAGGCTCGGTGTGCCTCCGCCTTGAGCTTGGCAATCCGCAAAAGATTCTGCACCGATTTCGAAGGCTCGCCAAAACGATCCAGTAGCTCTTCCAGCATATCTTCGTATTCCTCCTGGGATTCTATGCCAGCAATACGCTTATAGACATCTAATTTCTGCAGCTCATTAGGAATATAAGAAGGGGGAATATAGGCATCCAGGCTCACATCGATGGTAGTCTCAAAATCTTCCTTCACTTCCTCCCCCTTGGCTTCTGACACCGCTTCTCCCAGCATCTTGCAGTATAGGTCATAACCTACGGCCTCCATATGCCCGTGTTGCTCCGCACCTAGAAGATTTCCTGCACCGCGGATTTCCAAATCCCGCATGGCAATCTTGAATCCACTGCCCAGATCCGTAAATTCCCTGATGGCGTGCAAACGTTTCTCTGCCACTTCCCGCAGCATCTTATTTCTCCGATACATAAGGAAGGCGTAAGCCGTCCGATTCGAACGTCCCACTCGACCTCTCAGCTGATAAAGCTGGGAGAGTCCCATCTGATCCGCATCATGAATGATCATGGTATTGGCATTAGAAATATCCAGACCTGTCTCAATAATGGTGGTGGAAATCAAAACATCAATCTCCCCATCAATGAAATCATGCATGATCCGCTCCAACTGGCGTTCGCTCATCTGGCCATGGGCATAAGCAACATTTGCCTCCGGAACATTTTTCGCAATTCTTCCCGTAATATCTGCAATATCATTTACTCTGTTGTAAACATAGTAAACCTGGCCCCCTCGGGTCAATTCTCGGATAATTGCCTCCCGAACTACCTCATCATTATACTCCATAACATAGGTTTGAATGGGCATACGATCCATGGGAGCCTCTTCCAAAACACTCATGTCTCGAATTCCGATCAGACTCATATGCAAGGTTCTGGGAATAGGAGTTGCCGTCAAAGTTAGCACGTCCACATTTTTCTTCATCTGCTTGATTTTTTCCTTGTGGGTCACACCAAAGCGTTGTTCCTCATCAATGATCAGCAAACCCAGATCCTTAAATTTCACATCCTTAGACAAAACTCTATGGGTTCCTATAACAATATCCACAAAGCCCTTTTTCAAATCTTCAATGGTTTTCTTTTGTTCTGCAGCTGTGCGGAAACGGCAGAGAAGATCCACCCGCACCGGAAAATCCTTCATTCTTTGCACAAAGGTATTGTAGTGTTGTTGAGCCAATATGGTGGTAGGCACCAGATATACGACCTGTTTTCCCTCCTGAATTGCCTTAAAGGCAGCACGGATCGCTATCTCCGTCTTGCCAAAGCCCACATCACCACAAATCAGACGATCCATAATCTTGCTACTTTCCATATCCCGTTTGGTATCTTCAATGGCCTGCAGCTGATCTTCCGTTTCTTCAAAGGGGAACATTTCTTCAAATTCTCTCTGCCAGACGCTATCCGCTTCATAGGCATAACCACTGGAATTTTCCCGAACAGCATAAAGCTCTACCAGTTCTTTTGCCACATCCCGGACAGCTCCCCGAACGCGATTTCTGGTTTTTTTCCATTCCTGCCCGCCAAGTTTATTTAGCTTAGGTTTTTTGGCATCTGCCCCGGCATATTTCTGCAAAACATCCAGCTGGGTCGCCAGAATATAAAGATTGCTCTTGTTGGCATACTCGATCTTTACATAATCCTTCATAACATGATCGATATCTACCTGTTCAATTCCTCGATAAATACCCAGACCATGATTCTCGTGAACCACATAATCTCCTACGGACAGTTCTGAGAAATGATTGATTTTATTTCCGCTATACTCTCTTTTCTTTCGTTTTTTCTTCTTTTCTTTGCCAAAAATATCTGTCTCTGTAATAAGAAGAAACCGGATCATGGGATAAAGGAATCCTCGCTTAGCATTTCCGTAAGTAACCATAATTTCCCCAGCTTTGAGCATACGCTCTCGGTCCTCACTATAAAATGCTGTCAAACCTTCTTCCTGCAAATCCCCTGCCAGACGCTGTCCCCTTGTCCTAGAAGCAGATAGCAATAGGATCCGATAGCCACCCTTTTTCCAATTCTTTAAATCTTTAACCAGAAGATCGAAGCTATTATTGTAAGAGCTTACGGACTGAGCCGTCAGCTGATACTCCTCGATAATATTCCAATCGCCTCTTTTTTGCTCAATGGTGGATTCCGAAACCGCACAAAATTTGCCGATTGCTGCTATCAACTCCTTTGCCGGTTTTTGAATTTTTGCCTGGCCTGGAAGAATATAACCATTTTCCAATCGACTGGACATGCTTTCCTGAAATTCTGTCTCTACAGCACCTGCTGTTTCTTGAATATGGCCTGGCTCTAATAGAAAAAGTACCGTATCCTTTGGATTGAAATAATCTAGGAAACATCCCGCTTCCTCACAAAAATAATGCAGATAATTCTCCGCTCCAGAGGAATCATGCAATTCACGGACTCTCTCACAAAATTCCTGACTCTTGCGAGCCAACCGAGCCGCTTCTTCTGTCTTAAACTGATCTCTCAGCTTTTTCACACAGCTATCCGCCTCTTTTTTTATCTTTTTCAATCCCTTCTCTACGCTTTCCGGAGAAAGAACCATCTCAGAAGCCGGATAAATGGTAATGCTTTCCTGATTCTCCACAGATCTCTGGCTTTCCACTTCAAAGCTTCGGATAGAATCCACCTCATCGCCCCACAGCTCAATTCTATAAGGCCAATCTTCCGTCAAAGGGAAAATGTCAATGATGTCACCACGAATAGAGAACTGCCCGGATGTTTCCACCTGAGCACTTCTCTCATATCCCATGTACACTAGCTGTTTTGCCAGTTTTTCTGTATTTATAGTGCTGCCTCCATTTAAAGACAGCACCTGTTTTTTTATCATTTCCAAAGGCAGAAGGTATTCCATACATCCTGCAATGCTAGTGACCACAGTTACATCCGTTTGTTCAAGCAGCTCTTTCATTACCCGGATTCTTCTTTTTGTCAGAAGATTTCCATGCACATCCGCCTCAAAAAACATCAAGTCCCTGGCAGGAAATAGCTGAACATCCGGATCATAAAAACGGTAGTCATCATAGAATTCTTTGGCCTTAAGATCATCCGCAGCAATAACAACTTTCCTGGAAAATCCCCGGGAAAGTCCGTAGACTCCATGAGCCTTTTGTGCGTCAATGCAACCAGTCAGCTGCCGAATTCCAGGATGGCCCTTTTTCAGGCTATGAATCATTTCCTGAAATTCCGCTAATTCTTCAAAGGGAGCCAATATTGTCTCCATAGACTTACTCACTCTTTCCTATAGAATCTGCATCTGTATGATCTGAAGCAGTACTTTTACGATTGTAGGCATTCATAGCACCATCAATATCACCTTTTAAGATCATCTCCACTGCATCCGTTGCATTTTTCATAGCCTGATCTACTAATTTTCTGTCCTCAGCGCTAAAATGCCCCAATACATAGTCCGCCAGATCCCAGCCCTTTGGCTTTTCACCAACGCCAACTCGGATTCTCTTGAAATTCGAGCTTCCAATATTGGCAATAATATTTTTTATACCATTATGTCCGCCGGCACTGCCTTTTTTGCGCACACGAATTTGTCCTGGCGCCAGAGTGATATCGTCGTAAATCACGATCAACTCTTCCTCCGGATCAATTTTATAATAATCCACAAGCTCCCGTACCGATTCACCACTCAGGTTCATATAGGTCATAGGCTTCGCAACGATTACCTTATTGAAGTCAATCATGCCTTTCCCATACATAGCCTTATGTTTTACACCTGAATAAGGGATCCGATAGCGGTCAATCAGATAATCCACCGTATCGAATCCCACATTGTGTCTGGTGTTCTGGTACTCTCTCGTGGGATTTCCAAGTCCTACGATCAAATACATTTTTCTTCTCCGTTTTTTTAGTTAAAATACACCATCTCATCCTTCAAAGGAGCACAAGGTTTTACAGATTCTGCCGTAAGAACCGGCCCTTTTCTGTTATATACCTTCAAGAAGCGATGACCGATAGTAGCTGTTACCTCTACCCACTGGCCATTTTCCAGATCCTTCGCACCCTCATATCGGCAAACGTAACCCAGGAAGGTGGTGTCATCAGCACAGCAAGTCATGGCCATACGACCGGGAACGAAACAATTCTCATCAGGCAAATCCCCGCTTTTCATCACACGGCCGGCAAAATGCACTTTCTTTCCATCATAATCATCCGGATTGTCCATCATATCTACATACCAGATGCCATAATCCTCTTCTGCCACCTCAATGCAATCACCATCCATATCATAAGGAAGACTATCTTCAAAAATATCCTCCACCTCATGATCTGGATTCTCAAAGGTAATCTCTGCGGAAGGATTAACCACCTTAACGCTTCTTCTAAAGGAAGGCAGAGGAAGGTCCTTGGTGGAACGGTTAAAGATTACCATGTCCGCATCACGAACCATTTCCACAAAAAGAGACTTCATATTATTCATATACACCTGGAAAGTAGAGGCATCTGCCACAACAATCTGCTGTACCAGCTCCCAATCCTCCGGAAGCTGCATCTGGCGAAGTTTATCCGTAGACCAAAGAGGATTGAACTCAATCAAAACACGCTCCGGTCTGTGCTTCTTCGCTAATTCTTCTAATTTTTCTGTAGTGAGATCTTCTGGTTTCTCAATGATCTCAACTTCTGTTCTCTGGCGTTTTTTTAATTCCGCCGCATCATATTCCATCTCTCCCTCTTCACAGAGAATAAGAAGAGATGTCTCCGGAATACGGAAATAGCTTTGATGAATGGTTCCATTCAAGAAGGTAGTCTTGCCACTCTCCAAAAAACCGTTAATCACATATACCGGTATTGTATAATCACCTACTGCCATTGTTCCATCTCCTAATGTTGTTATTAATTAAAGTCGGAAGAGTTCTGTAAGCTTCTCTTTATTCAGCTCTGCACCGATTACGCAGATACGTCCTGTATACTCAGGGCTTCCCTCACGAATCTCCAGCTCATCCGGTACCATATCAAAGTAATGCCATGTTCCATTCTCGTCAGGAACCATGCCCTTAGCACGAAGTACTGCTCCATAAATATCAAAGTCATCGGACAAAGCAGTAAGAATGTTCTCCAGCTCCTCGCGACTATATTTCTGAGCAGTCTCCTGACCCCATGACTCAAATACATCATCTGCATGATGGTGCCCATGGCTGTGATCATGTCCGCAGCCACAGCTGCAACCGTGGTCATGGCCTTCGTGATCGTGATCATGATCGTGGTCGTGATGCTCATGCTCGTGGTCATGATCGTGATGTTCATGCTCATGGTCATGGTCGTGACCGCAGCACTCGTGGTCATGATCGTGATGTTCATGTTCATGCTCATGGTCGTGACCGCAGCATTCGTGATCATGGTCGTGATGTTCATGCTCATGGTCATGCTCATGGTCGTGCTCATCTTCGCATCCACATCCACACTTATGATCGTGATGATGATGCATATGCTCTTCTGCCTCTCTCTTGGCTTCTTCCAGAGCACTCTCCAAATCTACTACGTCATTCTCCATAACCTCAAGAACTTTCTTGCCACCCAGTTCTGCTACTGGTGTGGTGATGATATGTGCCTTGGGATTAATCTCACGTAACTGAGCCACTGTTGATTTTACTTTATCCTCGGAAGCAACATCCGTTCTGCTGAGAATAATGGTACTTGCATACTGCACCTGATTCTCATAAAACTCTCCGAAGTTACGGATATACATTTTGCATTTATTTACATCAGCAACAGTGATGTGGCTGTTCAGCTGAAGTTCCCCACATGCCTCCGCTGCGTCAGATACTGCCTTCATAACGTCAGAAAGTTTACCTACACCAGAAGGCTCAATAATAATACGATCCGGATGATAGGTATTGATTACTTCCTTCAGGGATTCATTAAAATCTCCTACCAGAGAGCAACAGATACAGCCGGAATTCATCTCACGAATCTCAATTCCCGCATCCTTAAGGAAGCCACCATCAATGCCGATTTCGCCGAACTCATTCTCAATGAGTACGACCTGTTCCCCATTCAATCCATTTTTAATCAGTTCCTTAATCAGGGTTGTCTTACCAGCTCCGAGAAATCCTGAAATAATATCTACTTTAGTCACTTTGAATTCCTCCTTTTATCATTTATCCATTTAGCAACTACGAAAAATAAGAGGCTGTCCGAAAACAGCCTCTGCTTCCAATCGATGTTCCGAATTACTCACCGTCGATCATGAAGTTGAAAAGTTTATCGATATCTTCCTTCTCAGAAGCAATGATCTCCAGCTCCGGAATCTCTCCGTTTGTGAAGATGTTTGCCAGAGATACATACTGGCTCAATTTAGACTTAAGATTCAGTCTGTCGCCCTCACCTGTTACCAGCTCAACTTTTCCTTTGCAACTATCAACGATCTCAAAAAATCTGTCAATATTTTTAATATTCTTAATCTTCATAGTAAAATGCCCCTTCCTAAGAGTACTTAATATGCATGATTGCTTAGCTGACCCCATTATATAACAGAAGTATTTAAAATGCAAAATAATTTTAAGAGAGCTTAAGAAAATTCTTCTGTTCTAAAATTCTCGATAATATGCTTATATAAAGCCCGCACAGCCGGGGCCATAAAGCTTTTATTTAAAGCCGCCAACCCAATGACTCTGCTGGCATCCGGTCGAATACGAAAGCAGTCCACTTCATAGGGAATATCCCTCATAACCAGCTCCGGCATCAGACAGATACCAAATCCCTTTTCCACAAGTGCCACCGTAGAAAGGTCGTCCACCACATGATAACTAGACTTAATGTCCAACTCATTCTCTCGAAGGAAATTCTGGATATCCGCATCCGTACATTCTCTCTGGGTAACAAATTGATGATTTCTCATTTCCTCAATACCGATGGTGGAATCACCATCCAGATCCCGAACACCTTTGGGCAGGACGCAAAGAAGCGGATCTCGATAGAGAGGTTCAATGGGAATATCTCCTGCACTGGACACAGAGAGAAATCCCAAATCCACAACACCCTTCTTGATCCAGTAAAACACATCATCATAGGTACCCTGAAAGAGTTCCACATGAACATCCTGGTAATTCTTATTGAAGGTGGAAAGAATCTCGGGAATCCACGCTGTACACACACTGGAAAAGACTCCAATCTTAACCTTACCCTTTTTCAATCCGTTAAGATCGGCAATCACCTGCTGCAGACTCTCGTCACTATTTAAAACTGCATTAACATAAGGAAGCAACTGCTCTCCGTAATTTGTCAGTTTGATGCCTCCCTTGCTTCGGGTAAGCACCAAAAAACCCAACTCTTTTTCCATAGCTGAAATCGTATGGCTGATTGCAGAAGGGGTTAAACCAAGAAGATCGGCAGTTTTACCAAAACTGCCAATCTCCGCTACGGTCTTAAAAACCTGATATGTAAGTAATGTCATAATTCTCTAGATAAATTCAGTCAAAAATTAATGATTACATTTGATCTGAAGCTCTTCCCATCTGCGGTCAACTTCCTGCTGGAACTGCACGATGAGATCTTCATTTCCTTTTTTGAAAAGATGCTTGAATCTTCCCTGAGGTCTCAGGAAGTCTTCAATAGGAAGCTTTTTCTTCGGCACATAACTCAGCTCCCACTTGCCATGCTTTACTTCGAAAAGCGGCCAGTAGCAAGTCTCTACAGCCAACTCACAGATTTCCATAATATTGGCCATATCATAACGCCATCCTCTGGGACATGGAGTCATAATATTCAGGAAGGAAGCGCCTTCTGTATAAATTGCCTTCTCAGATTTTGTATAAAGATCTTTGAAATTCTTTGTAAATGTTGTCTGACCAACATAAGCCACATCATGATCTGCAATGATTGATGCCAGATCTTTTCTATTCTGCATCTTACCATTGGACTGGGATCCAACCGGTGTGGTTGTGGTATCTGCAAACATAGGTGTAGCAGATGAACGCTGGATACCGGTATTCATGTAGGCACCGTTGTCATAACATACATAAACCATGTCATGGCCACGCTCCATAGCTCCGGAAAGAGACTGGAAACCAATATCATAAGTACCGCCATCACCACCAAAGGTAATAAACTTAAAATTCTCATCTTTTGGCAATCTGCCACGTTTTTTCAATGCTTTGTAGGCTGTCTCCACACCACTGAGGGTAGCACCTGCATTCTCAAATGCATTGTGGATGTAGCTATCTTCCCATGCAGTATAAGGATACATGAAGGAGGATACCTCCAAACATCCCGTTGCATTACCAATTACTGCGTGATCTCCCTCGTGCAGAGCACGGAGCACACCACGAACGGCGATCGTTGCACCACAACCAGCACACATACGATGGCCGGGAGCCAGACGCTCCGGTTTATTCATCACTTCTTTTAAACTATATTTACTCAATGGGGGCCTCCTGTTTTCTCAATCCGATATACTGATATTCCTCGATCTCTTTTCCCTCGGTAACGAGTTTTTCAAGAGCATCAAAAACCTCATACACATCTGTTACTGTGAAATCACGGCCTGCAAGACCATATACATAGTTCACTGCTTCAATCTGTTTTTTATAACGGAATAATGCCGCTTTTGTCTCACTTCCCAAAGGACCATCATTGCCATTGTAGCTTTCTGTACGATCCAAAATAGCTACTGCCTTACAGCCTGCAAGAGCATTGGCAATCTCCTCAGCTGGGAAAGGACGGAAAACACGAAGTTTAAGCACGCCCACCTTCTTGCCCTGAGCACGCAGATCATCTACTGCCTGTTTTGCAGTACCTGCTGCGGATCCCATCAGCATCATGATATAATCCGCATCTTCTGTGCGATATTCTTCAAATAATCCGTATTTTCTTCCGGAAATCTTCTCATAATCAGCGGCAACCTTGAGAATAACCTCTTTTGCTCTTTCCAAAGCATCTCTCTGGTTCTTTTTTGCCTCCATAGCATAATGTGTTACAGAGTAAGGACCTACGGAAACCGGTTTGCCTGGGTTCAAAAGGAATTCCTCCGGCTCATATACCCCAACGAAATCCTGAACCTTCTCATCTTCCAAAAGTTCAATATTCTCCACCGCATGGCTGGTAATAAAACCATCCTGACAAATCATAATAGGAAGATGCACCTTGGGATCCTCAGCGATAGGATAGGCCTGAATAAAGTTGTCATAGGCTTCCTGATTGTTCTCTGCATAAATCTGAATCCATCCGGTATCTCTTGCGCCCATACCATCGGAATGGTCACAGTTAATATTAATCGGGCCGGAAAGTGTACGGTTTACCAAAGTCAAAGCCAATGGCATACGATTGGAAGCTGCCAGAAGCAGTTCCTCCCACATGAGAGCAAGACCTGCAGATGAAGTCGCTGTAAGGCTTCGTGCACCAGCAGCCTCAGAACCGATTGCAGCACTCATGGATGAATGCTCACTCTCAACTGGGATAAATTCTGTATCCATCTCTCCGTTTGCAATATAAGTTGATACCATCTGTGGAATTTCTGTGGAGGGTGTGATAGGGAATGCGGGCATTACGTCCGGATTCACCTGCTTGATGGCATAAGCAACAGCCTCGTTTCCTGACATTCTGTCTTTGATCGCCATAATCAGATTCCCTCCTTCATATCAATTGCATCAAAGGGGCATACTGCTGCACAGATGCCACAGCCTTTGCAGTAATCATAGTTAAATTCGGAACGCTCACCGTCTACAACAGGAATTGCTCCATCCGGACAGACCGGCGCACACAGCAGACACTGCTTGCACAAATCTGCTTTAAATACAGGTGTATTGGTTCTCCACTCACCTGTCTGAAACTGTTTGGAAGTTCCGCCTGCAAAGATCATCAGGCCTTCCGTCAGCTCTTCATGAGGTGTTTTCTCATTGATCTTACTTATATCTGTTCTCATTCTATACTCCTGATCTATTATAAATCTCGTAATTATTCTCTAAATCAAAGTCCCAGCTCATCAAATGTCATTTCCAAGGCTTTCATATTACCGTCAATGACTTCCGGCTTCTTAGCAAATTTGTGAGCATAAGATGCTCTCATCTCACTGATAAATGCATCTTTATCCATTACCTTGCTGACAGCAACGGCTGCTGCAAGCATAGGAGAGTTGGGGAAATATTTACCCAGGGCTTCTACAGAAATCTTTCTTGCATCTACGGTATATACCGCACCCTCATAACCACCAAGAAGAGGCTTAATCTCCTCAGCACTCTTTGCTGTATTAACAATAATCGCGCCTTCCTTCTTCAGGCCGGCGGTAACATCCACGGTATGAAGAAGGGTCTCATCAACAACCACAACCAGATCCGGTGTATAAATATTGGAATGTACACGAATCACATCACTGCTGATACGGTTATAAGCCGTAATCGGTGCTCCCATTCGCTCGGGACCGTATTCCGGAAATCCCTGTACATATTTTCCTGTCTTAAATGCCACGTCTGCCAGAAGGAGCGCTGCTGTCTTTGCACCCTGTCCACCGCGACCATGCCATCTTATCTCAAGTAGGCTGCTCATTCTTGTCTTCCTCCATCCAATTTTCTTTCCTGCTAAGCTTTCATTGAGCCACTGTAACTTCTCTATATCTCTATCATTACCCACAATGTTTTTTCTCAGCAACATCTATTATATTACAAAGTTGACTAATGTAAAGTGAAAATGTGATATTTTTTCACATTTAACTTGAATCTTTTTCACTTATCCAACAAAAAAAGAAGATCACTACCATCCTTGTCTCCTTGCTCCCGCAAATCAAAGATAATAGCAATCTTCTAAAATCCCATCTCTGTTAGCTAGATCAGCCAAGACGGTACACATCCTCTCTCCGATTCATCAAAGAAGGAATCTCTTGTCTGGCTTTTTCCACCTCTTTAAGATCAATATCTGCTGAGATCATCGTTACCTCATCTCCAGCTCGAGTCAAAATGCTTCCATCTGGTCCAATGATCATGGAATTACCATAGGCAGCAAAGACCTCCTTCTCTCCACATTGATTACAAGCCAGTACATAACAGCCATTTTCTATTGCCCTTGCCCGCAGCAGAATTTCCCAATGTTTCGCTCCTGTAGCCCGGGTAAAATTAGCCGCCACAATCAGTAGCTTTGCCCCTCCCATAGCCTGCAGCCTGTAAAGTTCCGGGAAGCGCAGATCATAGCAGATGGAAAGTCCCAACTTTCCAAGTTTTGTATCCACAGTAACGATCTCATTTCCAGCGGTGATACCAGCCGACTCCCGGTAGGCCGGACCATCTGTCACCTCCACATCGAACATATGCATCTTTCTATATTTCGCTATAAGCTGCCCTTCCGGATTAAAGAAAAGGCTGGTGTTATAAGGTTTTCCCTCTTTATTTTTTTCTGTAATGCTGCCCCCATGAAGATATATTCCATATTGCTTCGCCTTCTCCGCAAAGAAATCCTGCCAGCTTCCCTCATGGGTCAAATCCTGAGCGTGTTCTTTTAAGTTCTTTCCTATATAATCCACAGTCTCAGGAAATATCAATAGATCTGCTTCTTGATCCGCAGCCTGAAGAATCATCTTTTCTGCTGCCGCCAGGTTTTCCTCCCTATTATCCTTGGAATCCATCTGGGCTAACATTACTTTCCAACTCATAATTCTCACTCCTCCTTTTCTAAGTTTCCTGCTATAGATAAGCGAAAAGGCTGACACTCTGCGTGCCAGCCCCATTTGCTTTTACTTATTATTAATAAATGACTACCGGTGTGTCATAATCAATGGCATTATAAAGTGCCTGCATATTGTCATAGGGTGTATTAATACATCCGTGAGATCCATCGCTCTTATAGATTTCGCCACCGAATTCGCTTCTCCAGTAAGCATCATGAATTCCCACTCCATCCCAGGTACAAGCCAGCCAATAATGACAGAAGCTAGTTCCATAGGAGCCTTTCATATTATGCTCCGTATCCTTATTGATAATACGGAAGACGCCGGTAGGAGTATCATGTCCCTTAGATGTATCGCCTGTAACTACATCAGATTCCAATTGCAAAGCGCCATCCTTATAATACCACCAATGCTGATCCGCAATACTAACCTCTACATAGGTATCACCGATATCACCATTGGAGGCATCTCTTGCCCAAGCGGTAGGCAACTTCCAAGCGGGAACCACGCCCTGGGATTCTCCGGACATAACCGCCGCTTTAATTACCTCTTCGGTTTGCTTCTGGTCCATCCAGAAGCCGTAGGAATCCAACTCATTACCACCGACCTGGATATCCGCTCCACCAGTCGTATGGAAATTTCTTTTATCCTGATAGGTATCATACTTCTCTGCCAAGGTATCCACATATTCCGCCACTGCTGTGTTATCTATGGTCACGGAATTGGAAGCCGCGTCATAAGCAATCCAGGGGAAGAAGACACTAGAATCAATGGTCTCTGATGCTCCACAAGAAAGGTCCATTGTAACTACTGTATCAAGTATTTTATTGATATTCGCCAGCTGCGCATTTAAATTTTCATCATCGCTGGTCACAGAAGCGGTTTTATAACATTTTTCTTTTTCCAGATCCACTTCATAAGTGAACTCATCCAAGGCCTTCTCTATCTTCTTAATGGCCTTCTTCTTTTTTATGGTATTTCCATTGTCCTCAGGAACAATCTCATAACCTGTATCCGTTCGGGACAGATAGGCATCCACTGGTGCCTGTACATCATCTCCCGACACTGCCTTTAAAGATTTAACCACCTCTTTCAGCTTAGTGCTGTCATACTGCGCTTCTAATCCCACATCATAGGAGGTCTTTTTAAAAATAGCCATAGGCCATTTCCAGGCAGACTGTTTCTTAAAAAGGTCGGAAACTTCCACATCTGTCTTCCTGCAGAAATCAATATCTTTCAGCTTAAAACTCTCGCTTTTTCCGTCCTTCAGCTTTACTGTAAATTCCCCGTCCTCATTCTCCAGCTGCTCCTGCACCGCCTCCGGAGTCTTTCGGCTAACATCCACACCATTAATAAAGGTATTGGGCAAAAAAACCTTCTGGAACTGATAGACTCCATAGCCATAGGCGCCAGCTGCAAGCACCGCAACAGCACACAAAGAAATAAGCAATGGTTTTTTCTTCATTTGATTTATACTCCCTTATTACGTCATATATGGGAAAGTATAAACCAATTCTCAGACTGCTTCAATAGGTAAATCCAACAAGATAAAAATCCTATTTAATCTACATCAATCAAAGGTAAATATCGCAACTCCGTAGGGAGGAAGCTCATATCCGATAGAATATTCTCTTCCGTCGCACTCCTGAGCCTTAGCGGTATAATCTTTTTTCTCCACTTCATAGTTACCACCAAATTTGGGGTCTGCACTGTTAAGAATCAGATGGTATCTTCCCTTTCCCGGCACACCAACCCGATAATCCTTGCGCTCTACCGGAGTAAAATTGCATACAAAGAGCAACTTCTTGCCTTCCTTACTCTTGCGAACAAAGCTATAAATACTGCGATCCCCATCATCTGCATTGATCCACTCAAAACCATCGGTACGACGATCCGTTGCATAGATTGCCGGATATTTCTTGTAAATTTTCAGAAGCTGTGAGACAAAAGTCTGAAGTGTAGCATGTCTCTTCTCTTCCAGGAGATACCAATCCAGTTCTCTATCTTCACTCCACTCTCTCTCTTGTCCAAAATCCTGACCCATAAAGAGCAGTTTCTTGCCTGGGTGTCCCATCATAAAGGCATATCCTGCCTTAAGATTCTCGAATTTGTCATCATAGAGGCCCGGCATCTTCTCAATCATAGAGCATTTCAGATGAACCACCTCATCATGAGAAAGGACAAGAACATAATTCTCGCTATAATTATAGCTCATGGCAAAGGTCATCTTATTATGATTGAATTTACGGAAATAGGGATCCAATTTCATATATTCCAGGAAATCATGCATCCAGCCCATATTCCACTTAAAGGTGAAATGCAAACCATCATTTTCCACCTCACCGGTTACCTTGGGCCATGCCGTAGACTCCTCTGCAATCATCATCGTTCCATGATTTCTTCCCAGAACAACGGTATTCAAATGTTTGAAGAACTCAATAGCCTCCAGATTCTTATTGCCACCGTATTTATTAGCAACCCACTGACCATCTTCCTTGCCATAATCCAGATACAACATAGAAGCCACTGCATCCACACGCAGGCCATCCACATGAAAATGCTCGATCCAGTAAAGGGCATTGGCAATCAGGAAGTTCTTTACTTCATTTTTGCCATAATTATAAATCTTGGTACCCCAGTCAGGATGCTCTCCCTGTCTGGGATCCGCATGCTCATACTCTGCCACTCCATCAAACTCTGCCAAACCATGGGCATCCTTTGGAAAATGAGCCGGAACCCAGTCAAGAATCACGCCAATGCCATTCTTATGAAGATAATTTACCAAATATTGGAAATCTGAAGGTGTTCCATAACGAGAGGTTGGTGCATAATACCCCGTTACCTGATAACCCCAGGAACCATCAAAGGGATGCTCTGCAATGCCCATAAGCTCTACATGGGTATACCCCATCTTCTTTACATACTCCACAATGGCATGGGCAAACTGACGATAGGTATAGAAGCCTTCCGGATTCTCATCGCTAGAAGGATGACGCATCCAGGAACCCATATGTACCTCATAGATAGATAAGGCCTCATCTCTCGGCTCCTTTTTAGGTCTTTCCTTCATCCATACCTTATCTGTCCAAGCAAAATTGCTGATATCTGCGATTCGGGAAGCCGTTCCGGGACGCAACTCCGCCCAGTTGGCATAGGGATCCGCCTTATAAAGTCCTTCCCCCTGCTCCGTGGTAATGTAATACTTGTAAAGCTGTCCTACCTTAGCTTCCGGAAGAAAACACTCCCATACACCGATGTCTCCCACTTTTTCCATAGGAGATGCACCCTCAGTCCAGTCATTAAACTCACCAATTACGGACACTGCAGTGGCATGAGGTGCCCATACTGCAAAATAGACCCCTTTTTTCTTTCCACGAGCCATGGGATGTGCGCCCAGTTTTTTGTAAATCTCGTAATGCGTACCCTGACCAAAAAGATATTGATCCAGTTCACTAAAAACACAATTAGCCATGATTATACCTCCCCGGCCATGCACAAGATGACACAGCCATTCTCCTTTATATGCACGGATATCTGTCCATCCGCAAGATCACATGTTTCCCCAGTCAGTGCATTCATCCACTGACCCTGCACCGGTGCTCCGAAACGAACGTCTGCTGGTGATTCATCATTATTCACAGCTATGATCACCGCATCATTGTCCGCAATTCTGGCAAATGCATACTGCCGATTGGTGAGCATAAGTTCCTGATATCTGCCATAAATTCCCGCCGGATGCTGAGAGCGAATTTTCGCCAAAGTCTTAATCCACTCTGTCAAATCCGGATGGGGATTTTCTTTTTTTATCTGCTCCAACTCCAGATGAGGCCGCATAGGGGAATCATCCGGTCCATTTTTTCTGCCTTCTATACCAAATTCCGATCCATAATACACAGATGGAATTCCCGGAAGGAAATACAAAAGCCCATAAATTGGGAAACTGTTCTCCCAGACGTTTAACTTACTAGACAGGCGATCTACATCATGATTGTCCACAAAGGAATACAGGCGCAAGCCCTGATAAATTCCCCCATTGGCATCAAACTGTCGTCGTATGGTGTGAGCAATTTCAAAATAATTGTGATCATTATGTCCGGAATACAATCCCTTATGCAATTCATAATTGGTAACGCTGTGAAGCTTCGGAGCACCCTCTCTAATATAACGAGCGTAATCTCCATGAATCACCTCTCCCAGCAGCCAGAAATCTTCCTTCCAGCTTTCGGTTCGCCTGCGCATCTCTTCCATAAAATAGAAATCCAGACAATCGGCACAATCCAAGCGAATACCATCAATGGCAAATTCATCGATCCAATAATGAATTACATCCTCCAAGAGATACTCTCTTACCTGGGGATTGCCTAAATTCAGATTCACCAAATCGCCACAGCCCCTCCAGGATTCATAGGAGAACCCATCATTCCAGGCACTATTGCCATCAAACCAAATACCTTTATACCAACCCACATAAGGGGAATTTTCTCGATTTTTCTTAATATCTTCAAAGGCAAAAAATTCCCGGCCTGTATGGTTAAAGACGCCATCCACAATGACCTTCATATTTTTTTTATGAGCCTTGGCAACAAAATCTTTGAAATCTTCTTTGTCTCCCAGCCTGCGATCTACCATTCTATAATCCCTGGTATCGTATCCGTGAGCTGATGACTCAAATAGCGGTCCTATATAAATAGCGGTAAAACCCATATCCTCCAAATGATCCAGCCAGGCTGTCAAATCCCTCAGCCGGTGTTCTACACCCTCTCCTCTGTTCTCCCGGGGTGCCCCCGTCAGACCCAAAGGATAGATATGATAGAATATGGCTTCTTCATACCATTTCCCCATCTTCTCTACCTCCATAATGAATATCAGGAATAGATTCCATACATAAATTGATGAACAATTCCATATATTTTCTCTTCCTTAATCTCTTCTTTCCAAGACTCTTTTCCGGAGCCAACCTCCCCCAACTGCATAAGGAGAAAATGATCCAAAGTTCCGATAAATCCAGCAGCAAATTGCTCCTGTCTTCCATTCATATTCCCCAGCTCCTGGGAAGCATGATCAAAAACACTGATAATCTTCTGGTAATAGCTTCGTATAATCGGCTGTACTGCCTGATAACCCTCACTCTGTCGTCCAGAATAAAAAAGAGCCAGCATAAGAAGATAGCACTCACGGTTCTCCACTGCAAAGTCACAGTAGACTCCGGCAATTCGATTTAAAATCGCCGGAATATTCCCACCTTCTTGTAAAGCCTCCTCCAGCTTTCCCTGTAAAATTTTATAGCGGCTTTTTAATATCTGTTCCAGCAAGCCTTTTTTGCTTCCAAAATAATAATACAAGGTTGGCTTGGTAACGCCGGCGGCATTCACGATCTCCTGTACCCCCACAGCGTCATATCCTCTGGCATGAAAGAGTTCCAAAGCACACCGCATAATTTCTTCTCGATTATCCATATAATCAACACCCTTCAGCCTTCTGCCAAGGGCATAATAAGGCCATTTACTTGCTTTAATTATACCAATCGGTATATGACAGTGTCAAGAAAAGAAGGGAGGGGAAGGCTGATGAATCTCTGAAAAAAGGCCGCAAAAAAGCTACCGTAAGATTTCTCCTACAGTAGCCCTTTTATCATAATCTTTTTATTTTACTGAGAAATTCAATGTGCAATTATCTACAGTATAAATAAACATATAAACCATCTGACCTTTTTTCAGATTTGCTTTTCCATAACGAGATGTCAGGAAGGTATTCTTTGTCGTATTTTTTGCTGTCTTTTTGCTAGCCAGATAAAGTGCATCCGCGGCTCCGCCCTGTGTTGTTACATTTCTACGGGTAATATAGTTTGAGTTTGAAGCATACGCTTTATAAAATCCTACATATCCACAGGTATAGGAGTCTGATGACTTCATTCCTGAGAATTTGAAAGTGTATTTCTTTGTTGCCGGTGCCTTAAATTTGATCCAAGCCCCATTCTTTTTCACTTTCAGCTTGTAATTGGTTCCTTTTTTTACCAGCGTTGCTTTCTTTTGCACAGTAGACAGGCTCGTTGTGAATTTCTGTGACTTTAAGCTTCTGGTAGCTGCCATGGTGGGCTCTGCGCAGAACATAGTAAGACACAGTGCCAGAATTAACATGATGCTAAGTTTTTTTCGGTTTTTGAACATTTTCATACGTTCCATCCTTCCTTTTCTCATTCCAAAGTCTCTATGCCAGATATGGCTTCCTTATGACAAAATTGTATATTGCCTACATATTAACTGTCAATAGATAGCACTTCAAATTCATGTGAAATTAACTCCTAATTTAGGTATCTTATTCAAAATATGCAAAAGAAGCTATCGCATTAGGCAATAGCTTCTTCTAAAAAGGTATATAGGTAAATTTGTTACAGAGCTTAATTACAATGCTTGACAATCAAGCTTTTTATAGAGCCTTATGATACAGCTCCACAATATCCTGTTTCCGTGAAGCTCTGGGATTTACAGCAATATTTCCGCTCTTCATAGCGTCATCTGCCATTGCGTCAATCTTGCTAACAATCTCCTCCACGGTAATGGTCTCATCCCTCTTTGCCTGACGAATCGCTGTTGTCAGATCCTGGGGAATTCCAATATCTTCATTTAACTGCTGAATCGCATCTACAAGCATCATAGGCTCGAACTCATCCTGATAAGCCGGAACCGGGCTGATGTAATTATAGATTTTCAAATATCTGCCATGATCTGCCAACGCATTGTATTCTGCAATTACAGGAAGCAATACGGCATTTGCCACACCATGGGATACATTAAAGAAAGCACTTACAGGATGACTCATAGCGTGTACGTTGCCCAATCTCGCAAAGGAAAATGCTATTCCTGCAAAGAGAGAACCCGTAAGCATAGCCTCAGCTGCCTCAAGATCCGTGCGTCTTGCTACAAAACGACGAATATTTCCTCCGATTAACTCCATCGCTTTCTCTGCCATTGCATCAGAGAAGGGAGAAGCTGCTGTAGAAATATAAGCCTCTTCCGCATGGATAAAGGCATCAATACCGCAGGCTGCTGCTACGGATGCCGGTGCAGAAGTCAAAAGTTCTGGATCCAAAATAGCATATTCTGGGAAAAGTTCATAGCTAAATACCGTCAATTTATAATCTCTGCTGTGGTCAGTAATTACGGAAAAAGCGGTTACCTCAGAGCCAGTTCCTGCCGTTGTAGGAATGGCAATCTGAGGAATAATTTTTCCCGGCACCTTATGGGCGCCTTCATATTCTGTGATACTGCCGCCGAATTTTGCAGTTACACCTACTGCTTTTGCTACATCCATAGGTGATCCACCGCCAAGAGCCACGATAAAATCAGCCCCTGCCCCTTTGAAAGCCTCTGTTGCTTTTTCCACAGTTGTTACAGAAGGATTTGCCTCAATATCTGTAAAAATATCTACAGCCACACCTGCTTCTTTCAAATAATCTGCTGCCTTATCCACAACACCCATCTTACGAAGGTTGGGGCCAGAAATCAACATAGCATGAGAGCCACCCAGTTTTTTTGCGCACTCTGGAAGCTTTGCCAGTGTGCCTGCTCCAACAGTGATATTCTGCGGTATAAAAAATTCAAATGGATTCATTATATTTCCCTCTTTTCCCTATTACACATTTACATTTATTTAGCAGAAAACAATCATTATGGCTAGTTTGCCATGGAAGCCAGTACCCGATCGATAGCCGCATCGATTACCAGATCCAGCTCTTCGTCATTTGCCTCTGGCATCAAACTTGCTGCATCTTCATCAGAGATTAGCTCAATCAGTTTACCAAAGTCTTCTTTGTATTTCAGTTTACAAACGGCATAGAATACGACACCCAAAAGGCTCCAGCCGCCTACCATTGCCCATTCCTGAACTGCCAAAGTTCCGCCAGATCCCGGAATACAATACACAAGAATCATAAGGCCGGACATAACTACGGCCATAAAGCCAACGAATTTGTAAGGACCTACCTTGTAAGGTCTTGGCATATCCGGCTGGGTCTTTCTAAGAATCAGGAAGGAAGCAGATACCATACAGTAAGCAAGACAACATCCAAAGTTACCAGCATCACAGATCCAAACCATCATGGCACGTCCTGCGAAAGGAGCCAGCATGGTAAGGATACCGATAAGATAAAGAGCATTTACCGGTGTTTTGTGTTTCGGATGAAGTTTTGCAAATACTGGAGGAATCATGTAAGACTCAGCCATGGAGTACATAGCACGAGAACCACCCAGCATAAAGGAGTTCCAGGAAGTAATGATACCACACATACCACCCACGATGATTACCTTGGCCATAACCGAAGTTCCAAAGGCTTTCGCCATAGCATCTGCAGTAACCAGACCTGTATTTGCTTCAGAATTGAGGATTTCTGAAGGATTCAGGATATAGCCAACCGCTAGGATAACAAAGGCATAAAATACTACTGCCAATACTACAGATAAAATCATCATCTTACCGATTTTTTTGAGGGGGACGTTGATTTCCTCCGCTGCCTGGGGGATAACGTCAAAACCGATAAAGAAGAATGGTGTAATAACCGCTACCTTAATAACATTACGAAGAGCATCTCCAGAGCCAGAACCTACAAACATCTGTCCATCCAAATTGCTAACATCACCGTTAATAACAGATGCCACAATCAGTAGAATACCGGCACCACCGATAATACAGGTAAGAATTGTCTGCAGAATTGCTGCCGTTTTGGCACCATTGATATTGATCAGCATGATCAGGAAAGCAACAACAATGGCAACAATTACCCAAGATGCATATACATCAAAACCAGCTACTGTATAAAGATAACCTTTCAGGAATCCCGGCCACAAATAGGTGATAATGGTAGGGAAGGCACAAGCCTCAAAACAGGTAACACCTACATATCCAAGAATAATGGCCCAGGTACAAATGAAGGATCCTGTAGGGCCCATAGCCTTGTAACTAAATACATGCTCACCACCACACTGAGGCATAGCCGCTGTCAACTCAGCATAGGTAAGACCTACAAAGAAAATCATGACACCACCAATGGCGAATGCCAATGCAGCGCCTACAACACCACCGGACTGAATCCAGTTACCAGAGGAGACAACCCAGCCCCATCCGATCATAGCGCCAAAGGCAATTACCAGGATGTCCCATGCGCCAAGTACTTTGTCAAACTCAGATTTTTTCTGTTCCATAGTTAGGCCTCCTCTCCATATTTTCTCTTAATCAACTCTTCTAGGTA
>CAVBGA010000047.1:0-12857 GCA_963594675.1 Lachnospiraceae bacterium | reverse complement strand
CCACTTCGATACCTCTCCATATGCATTTCACGCCAAGTGCTTCTTTCGCACCCGTGACGCAAGAAATATATTATCACCACCAAAGGTCCTTGTCAACAGTTTTTTTGAATTAATTATTACTTTTTTACATCTTTATTTGTAGCTGTTTTATAATCCTATCTGCAATATATAAATCTTCCGGTGTTGTGATCTTTATATTACTATAGGATCCTTCCACCACATACACTTTCTGGTCTGTCATCAATTCGATGGCCATCGCATCGTCCGTTACCTTAATATTTCCATCCGCCTTTAATCCCTCGTGCGCTTTTTTTATTAAAGAAAAGGAAAAAGCCTGAGGTGTTTGCACATTCCAAACATATTTTCTCTCCGGAGTATCCACTACAACTCCATCCTCGCCAACTATTTTCACCGTATCCTTAGAGGGTACTGCCGCAATGCAGGCATCGCATTCTACTACCTTATCATAAATTCTTTGAATCATCTCCAGATCCACGAAGGGCCTTGCCCCATCGTGAATCATTACATAGTCGCTATCCTGACAAGCTTGCAGGCCTTGGAAGACAGAATCCTGCCTCTCCTTTCCTCCTGCTATTATTTTTGTTAGTTTTGGTATCTTATAGGTCATCTGATATTCCCTGTGACAATAATCCACATCTTCATAAGCGGTAACTAGAATAATTTCATCAATCAAGGAACTATCGGCAAATGTTTTCAATGAATAATAGAGAATCGGTTTTCCAACCAATTCCAAATATTGTTTTTTTGTTTTCGTTCCCATTCTGCTGCCTTTACCTGCAGCCAACACAATAGCCGTCACTTTTGGTCTCATAAACAATCTCCTGATGAATTATCTTTCTCCCAGTTTAAGATTAGGTACTGCATTCAGGTCCCATCCATGCCGTGTTCCTTTTAAATACTCATAATAAGCAGCAACCCCGATCATCGCTCCATTATCTGTGCAAAAAATAGGGGATGGACGATAAAAACTTATATGATTTTCCTCGCATGCATTCTCCATAGCACTGCGCAATGTGGCATTTGAGGCCACGCCCCCTGCAATGGCCAATTTATCCATGTGGTATTCCTTCGCTGCAGCAATTGCTTTTTCTACAAGAGTATCTACCACTGCTTTCTGAAAAGATGCAGCCACATCTGCGCGATTCACTTCTATTCCCTGCATCTTACATTTGTTTAAATAGTTCAAAACGGCAGACTTCACCCCACTAAAACTAAAGTCATAGGGACCATCCTCCATTTTTGCCTTCGGAAATGCCAATGCCTCAGGATTACCTTCCTTAGAAAGTTTGTCAATCTTAGGGCCACCCGGATATCCTAACCCTATTGCTCTTGCCACTTTATCAAAAGCTTCCCCTGCTGCATCATCACGAGTTCTTCCAAGAATTTCAAATTCCCCATAATCCTTTACAATCACAAGATGGGTATGTCCTCCAGAAACAATCAAACACATGAAAGGAGGTTCCAAATCCGGATGTTCTATATAATTGGCAGAAACATGTCCTTCTATATGGTGTACGCCAATCAAAGGAAGTTTTTTTGCATAGGCAATAGCCTTTGCCTCTGCCACGCCAACCAACAAAGCACCTACCAAGCCCGGCCCATAGGTTACACCAATGGCGTCCATATCATCCAGTGTAAGGTTTGCCGTTTTCAATGCCTCTTCTATTACCTGATTTATTTTTTCGATATGTTTTCTTGAAGCAATTTCTGGCACAACGCCACCATATAAAGTGTGTAAATCAATCTGTGAAGATATAATATTGGAAAGGATCTCCCTGCCCCGAACAACCGCAGCTGCCGTTTCATCGCAAGAAGACTCAATTGCTAAAATCGTTATATTATCTTTATTCATTTCGGACACTTTTCGTCCTCCTCCTCAAATTGAAGTTCATAGCTTTTCCCATCATACCCCGGATAGGATTTAGGGAAAATCTTACGAATATCTTCCATATAATCCTCCGGATGCACCAAAGACGGGCTATAATGGGTCAACCACATTTCCTTAACCTGTGCTTCTTTCGCAATTCGCCCTGCCTCTGCAAAAGTCATATGCTTATATTCTCTTGCCTTGGCCGCCTTTTCCGCTTCTCCATACATACCCTCCAAAATCAAAAGATCTGAATTCTTTGCATTCTGGATAATGGCCGGATGCGGTCGTGTATCAGTGCAATAGGTAAGTTTTATCCCCTTTCTATCCTTTCCCATAACCATATCTGGTTTCAACAGGCGTCCCTCAAAATCGATTTTCTCCCCATTTTGAAGTCGACTCCATAATTTCACAGGGATTTCAAGCTCTTTTGCCCTCTGTGCGCAGAATTTACCCTTTCTGGGAATTTCCAGAGTGTAACCATAGCAGGTCACATTATGATTCACTCTATAGGCAGTAATATGATAGCCGCAAATCACCAGTTTCTCTTCTGCCTCTTTCAATTCTATAAATTTTAAGGAAAAAGGAAGTTCCGGAGCAATAACCCTCAAAGAATTCACCACTCGTTCCAGGCCCTTGGGGCCCACAAGAGTCAATGGTTCCTTGCGATCTGCATTCCCCATAGTAAGAAGCAATCCCGGAAGTCCACTTATATGATCACCATGATAATGGGTAAAACAAATCACATCAATCGGTTTGAAAGACCAGCCCTTTTCCTTTATGGCAATCTGGGTACCTTCCCCACAATCTATCAATAAATTACTTCCATTGTATCGAGTCATCAAAGCTGTCAGCCAACGTCTGGGTAAAGGCATCATACCACCGCACCCCAGCAAACAAACATCTAACATTCTATCCTCCTATTCAGCTTATCCTTTTTGACCTTACTTTTCCAAACACACCCTCTTCATAAGAAGTGCATCCTCTGTCGGAGATTCATAGTAACCTTTACGAACTCCATTGTCTTCAAATCCATGAGATCTATATAAAGAAATCGCTGCATTGTTACTTTGACGCACTTCCAGATGTAGTGTTTTCACACCTCTGGCTTCCGTTTCTCGAATTAATCCTTCAACAAGTTGACTTCCAATTCCACTGCGTCTGTGCTCCGGATTTACCGCAACATTGGTAATATCGCCCTCATCCAACACCATCAGAACTCCGCAGAAGCCAAGAATCATCCCCTTCTCTTCTGCTACCAGAAATAGCGCATCTTCCCTTATTAAAAAACTAAAAAAACCTGTTTCCGTCCAGGGAACTGCAAAACATGCATTTTCAATTTCTACGACCTGATCCAGATCGTCAATTTGCATTTCTCGAATTTTCATGCCTTTACTCTTTCTTTTTTAATTTTTCTTCTCTTTCTCTTTCCGCCTGAGACGGTCTCAGGTAATCCGGGTGATGATCCGCTGCATCCTGCAGAAGATCTCTTTCAATATAATCAAGAGCCAAAGTTGCCACAGCGCCAGCTCTTTGTTTATTGAGATGAGGGGGAGCAAAATCGTAAGGAACTTCTATAACCTCTCCCAGGAGTTCTTTGTAAACAGGAACTCCATCCCCCAGAAAGATTATTTTTTTCTTCTTTTCTTTGCCTAGCTCATTCAATTTTATTGCCAAATCTCTCACTGACAAAGCTGTTTGTTGCATCAAAATCTCAAGTTTATGACTATTAAATTCATAAATTCCCGTATAAACCTGTTGTCTCCTTGCATCCATAATCGGACAAACCAGAGACGCACAATCATAAAGGTTGTAGGCTAAAGCATCTACAGTTGGAATGGCAACCATTTTTTTGTCCAAAGCCAGAGCCAATCCCTTTCCGGTTGCAGAACCAATTCGTAAACCAGTAAATGAACCCGGACCCGCTGCAACAGCAATCGCATCAATGCTGCTCAAATCCAGATCAATCATGGTTGCAATCTCAGCCAACATAGGAAGCAAAGTCTGTGAATGTGTCTTTTTATAATTAACTGTATATTCCGCCAGCAACTGATCATCTTCCACAACTGCTACGGATGCAACAAGTCCTGAACTGTCAAGTGCGAGTACTTTCATATATTATCCACCCCATTAATCGTGATTTTTCTATAATCAAATCCTTTATTCATATCTTTCTCTATCCTAATATGACAAGCATTTTCCGGAATCAGTTCAGAAATAAGTTCAGCCCACTCAATCAGGCAAACACCTTCTCCGAAAAAATAATCATCATATCCAATCTCTTCCATTTCTTCTATGTCAGCAATTCTATATACGTCAAAATGATAAAGTGGAAGACGTCCCTCCGTATATTCCTGTACAATTGTGAAGGTTGGGCTGCAAACAGCTTCTTTTATCCCCATTCCTTCTGCCACGCCCTGCGTAAATACTGTTTTTCCAACACCCAAATCTCCTGTCAAGGTGAAAATCTGTCCTGGCTGGGCATTTTCCCCAATCCTTATACCTGCCTGCCTCGTTTCTTCAGGTCCATAACTTTCTATAATCATAAATTGTTCCTCCGATTCGGATATGGTTTCACTTGTAAAATCAACTGTGTATTATAACATATATGATATTTCCTTACAATATTACAGCTTTTGTCCGCCAGCAATAAAATCATTTCACATTTGTGTTACTGTAATTATCGAACAGCAGCCCACTATCTTGCATGTCTTCCAAAAAAATCTTATAATAGTAGCACTTCAGAGAATTTTTGAAATAGCTCTGAGTAGTTTGATGCAAATAAAAGGAGAATTACTATGGCAAATCCAACAATTACCATCACCATGGAAAATGGTGATATCATGAAAGGGGAACTTTACCCCGAAATCGCACCTAATACAGTAAACAATTTTATCAGTCTGATTAATAAGGGCTTTTATAACGGTCTTATTTTTCATAGAGTCATCCCTGGCTTCATGATTCAGGGCGGTTGTCCTGATGGCTCCGGTATGGGTGGTCCTGGTTATACTATTAAAGGTGAATTCAGCCAAAATGGTTTTAAAAATGATTTAAAACATACCCCTGGGGTTTTATCTATGGCAAGAGCGATGCATCCAGACTCCGCCGGATCACAGTTTTTCATTATGCATGAAACCTCTCCCCATCTGGATGGTGCTTATGCAGCATTCGGAAAAATCACTGAAGGTTTGGATGTTATAAATAAAATTGCCAATGTAGACAGGGATTTCAGAGACAAACCACTGGATGCACAGCGTATTACAAGTATTACTGTTGATACCGCTGGTACTGATTATCCAGAACCTGAAACCGTCTAAGCGCTTATATTTTAAGACCGGATTAGTGATCCGGTCTTTTTTCATATATCAAATCTTCACCTAACAGCAGATTGCCCTCATTTATCGCATAGTATACATGGTCTCCCAAACTCATCATGGCTTTACCGCTTGTTGCGTTGGTAAGCTCTGTGGATACCGCTTCCACCTGATCCACAGGAAGTACTATTTTCATAATTACATTTTCTGTATATTGAGCATCCATAATAGGAATTTGTTTTTGTGCCAGAAGGTACTGAATTTTACCTACTCCATTGTAGTCTGTGGTAATCTCCATCTCCTGCCCATAAATACGTTCGATCACTCTGCTGGCAGCAACTCCTTCCTGCACAGCACTGGAATACGCTCGCACAAGTCCCCCTGTACCCAGGAGCGTTCCGCCAAAATATCGTGTCACCACAGCAACGCAATCACAAAGCCCTGCTCCCTGTAAAACATCCAGCATAGGGCGACCTGCCGTTCCCTGTGGTTCCCCATCATCACTGCAGCGAAGAATTTCCTGTCGTTTTCCCAAGATAAAGGCCCAACAATGATGTCTGGCATCCCAATATTGTTTTTTTATCTTTTCTATAAAATCCAGTGCCTCCTCTTCACTCTCCACATAATGAAGATCCGTAATAAATCTGGATTTTTTTTCTACAATCTCCGCCTGTCTGCCCTGGTATAGAGTCTTATAATTCTCTGCCATATGAATCGTTTCTCTACTTTCTATAAAAGATTTTTGGTAAATAAACAGTAATAGTAAGCTTTATTGTAGCACGGGGCTAATATCAGTGTCAAAATTAGACTTTATTTAAGAAACCCTATTTGCTATAATAGACAAGAATGGAGGTATGTCATGAATTTTGGCAAAAATTGTACCTATTACAAGAGGCGAAAGCTTGTGGACACCACCCCCATCTTTGGGAGAAGAAAAGGTATTTCTTTTCTGCGCCTTGTCTTCACCTTCTTATTTGCGGCATTTGTTGTTTTTACCTGTTTCATTTCAGGTGCTACCAAGGGTATTCTGGACAGCTGTCCTGATATCAGTGACGTGAACATCATGCCTAGCGGCTACGCAACCTTGATCTACGATGTCAATGGAGATCAGATGCAAAAGCTAACCTCATCCTCTTCCAACCGTATGTCCGTATCCATTGAGAAAATTCCTTTGGATATGCAGCATGCCATTGTTGCTATTGAAGACGAACGTTTTTACGAGCATGAGGGAATTGATGTACGAGGCATTCTTCGTGCCTTTGTCAAAGGAGTTGGCAATGGCTTCAATTTCAGTGAAGGTGCCAGCACACTGACACAACAGCTTTTGAAAAACAATGTATTCACCAATTGGACCAGTGAGGGAAAAATCGAACGTTTCAAAAGGAAGTTCCAGGAGCAATATCTTGCAGTCAAACTAGAATCTTCCTTGAAAAAGCAAGGAGAAAACCCAAAAGAAGTAATCCTGGAGAATTACTTGAATACGGTAAATTTTGGTGCCGGCACCTATGGTGTTCAAGCGGCAGCCATGAAATATTTCAGCAAAAATATCAATGAGCTTACCCTTTCCGAATGTGCAGTATTGGCCGCGATTCCACAGAATCCGACCAAATACAATCCCATCAGTCATCCTGAGGAAAATGCAAAGCGCCGTGAGAAAGTCCTAAATAATATGTATACACAAGGATATATCACTGCCACAGAAAGAGATACGGCTCTTGCTGATGATGTTTACTCAAGAATTCAGGAAAATGATGTAAGTACGACAACGGAAGCCCCTTACAGTTATTTTGTCGATGAGTTAATTGACCAGGTAATCAATGATCTGCAGGAACAAAAAGGCTATACGAAAGTACAGGCCCAGAATGCTTTATATAGCGGCGGTCTTCGTATTTATACAACCCAGGATCCTGAGATTCAGGCCATTTGTGATGAAGAGTATTCAGATCCCGATAATTTTCCATCAGGAAGTCAAATCGGTATCGATTGGGCGCTCTCTGTCAAAAAACTGGATGGCACCATTCAGAATTATAGCGTAGAGATGCTTCGTTTGTATTTCCGCAATAAGGACCCTGATTTTGAATTACTCTTTGATTCTGAAGAGGAAGCCCAGGCTGCCATTGACGAATATAAGGCCAGCGTTATTAAAGAAGGCGAGACTATTGTTGACGAAAGGCTCAGCTATTCTCCGCAACCCCAGTCTTCCATGGTTATCATGGATCAACAAACCGGAGAAGTAAAAGCTCTTGTTGGAGGACGTGGCGAAAAAACAGCCAGTCTGACCTTAAATAGAGCCAGCAATACCTACCGTCAGCCAGGTTCTACATTTAAGATTCTATCCACCTATGCACCGGCTTTGGAAAGCGGTATGACTTTGGCAACAACCTTTAATGACGAAGAATATAGTTATGAAGACGGCACACCAGTAAGAAACTGGCTAAACAATTCCTACCATGGTGCAACAACCGTTCGTTATGCCATTGAGCAATCTGTCAACGTTGTCGCTGTCAAATGTCTGACCTCTCTCAATCCCCAAACAGGATTTGATTTCCTCAAAACTTTGGGATTTAGCAATCTGGTAGAGGAAGAAACCATTAATGGACAGGTTTATTCCGATATCAAGCAGCCTTTAGCACTGGGAGGTATCACCTATGGTGTCAGCAATCTTGAACTGACTGCAGCCTACTCTGCCATCGCCAATGGTGGAACCTATATCAAGCCAAGACTTTATACGAAAATACTTGATCAAAACGGTGATGTTGTACTGGAAAATGATGCTCAGGAAACCAGAGTAATGAAAGAAAGCACAGCCTGGTTACTTACCAGTGCTATGGAAGATGTGGTTACTAAGGGAACTGGAACAGATCTCCAGCTAAACAATATGAGTGTCGCAGGAAAAACAGGTACCACTTCCGCCTATAACGATGTATGGTTTGCAGGTTTTACCCCCTACTATACCTGTACCGTATGGGCCGGATATGACAATAATGAAAAGCTTTCGCCGGAAGGAAATAATAGAACCTTCCACCGTACCTTGTGGCGCAAGGTAATGAATCGGATTCACGAAAACCTTAGCAATAAGGATTTCACACAGCCATCTTCCGTAGAAGAGGCTACGATATGCAGCATTTCAGGAAAATTAGCTTCTTCTGGATGCCCGACGATCACAGAATATTTTGATAAATCAACCATACCTACGGAACATTGCAGCAGTCATAATACACTTGACTCGCAGCTCTATCAATATGACCCAGTGATTCAGACCGAAAAGACAGATTCTGACGCCGGAGGTTCTTCCGAGGATACTGATGATACAAACTACTCTGATGATTCTGATAGCTATAGTAGCGGTTCAGGAAGTGGTTATGATGGCGATAGCGGAGATTGATTTCCGCTATCCCATGCAAAGAAAGAAGACCCTGCTTATGCTGTTTTACAACAACATCACAAGGTCTTCTTCTGGAAAATAGGGAGAAATTTTTTGAGGAAATCCCCAAAAAACACAAAAAGGCGTTGTTCTTATCGAACAACGCCTTTGTTGTAAGCCATATCTCAGGCTCAAACTCATTCTAGAACATGAATGTCATTTTGTCAATGTAAAAAATGATTTTCTTCTGTATTTCAATTAATCCAAAACCAATCTCGCGGCTCCGTAAATCCCTGCATCATTTCCTAAAGAAGCAATAGCAATAGGAGTCTGTTTACAAGCAGGAAACGTGTCCCGCACAAAATACGGACGCACTGCATCTATTAATACCTGCCCCGCCTTAGACACACCGCCTCCTATAAGAATAATTTCCGGATCTGTTACACAGGCAAATATAGCCATGGCATTCCCTAGGTAAGCCGCAAACTTATCAACAATCTCTCCTGCCAACTCATCTCCTGCCTTCATGGCATCAAATATACTCTTTGCATTTACTTCGCATTCCCGTAAAGAGGAGTCCTTATGGCTCTTTTTCAGCATAATATTGGCAAGTTTCGTAAGTCCGGTTGCAGAAGTCCTCTGCTCCAAGCAACCTACATTGCCACAGTTACAGGCATCCTCTTCTGCGGCAATTAGATTGGCATGACCGATTTCTCCACCAGCTCCATGTGCACCGTTTAAAATTTTGCCATTTACAATGATACCACCGCCAACACCGGTACCCAAGGTCACCATGATCAAGTCCTTACAGCCTTTTCCAGCCCCCTGCCACATTTCACCAAAGGCAGCAACATTGGCATCATTGCCCGCTTTTACAGGCAGATCCAACATACTTCCCAATTCCTCTGGCAGGTTTTTCTCTCCCCAGGAAAGATTCACTGCCCCAGATATGATTCCTTCATCATTTACCGGTCCCGGAACAGCAATGCCTACCCCTTCGATCTCCTCTTTGCTTATTCCCAATTCTTGAATTCTGTCATTTACAAAGGAAGCCGCATCGGGGAGAATGTTAGCGCCACAATTTTCCGTTCTTGTTGGTATCTCCCATTTTTCCAAAAGCTTTCCACTTGTCAGAAAACAGCCAATTTTAATGGTGGTCCCACCAACGTCAATCCCGAAACAATATTTTTTCATTACTTTCTTTCCTTCTTTTTCGTAATGCTGGCCTGTACACGGTTATAAAGCTCCTGAGCTGCATTGTATCCCATGCTCTTCTGTCTATGGTTAACTGCTGCCGCCTCAATAATAACGGCAAGATTACGGCCTGGGCGCATAGGAATCTCATGACATGCTACTTTATTTCCCAGGAATTCAATATATTTATCTTCCAATCCTAAGCGATCATACTCTTTGTCACGATCCCATTCTTCCATCTTAATTACCAGATTAACGGATGAGGTATTTTTTACTGCACCGACACCGAACATGGTCTTAACGTCAATGATACCGATACCACGAAGTTCGATCAAATGTCGCGTAATATCAGGAGCCGAACCAACTAGGGTCTCATCACTTACTTTTCGCAATTCCACCACATCATCCGTTACCAATCGATGGCCACGTTTTACCAACTCAAGAGCCGCCTCACTTTTACCGATACCGCTTTCTCCCATGATCAAAACGCCTTCACCATATACATCTACCAGAACTCCGTGAATAGAAATGCATGGTGCTAATTCTACGTTCAGCCAACGAATAATCTCTGACATAAAGTTGGAAGTTGTTCTATCAGAAATTAAGGTCGGCACCTGATACTTTCTCGCCAACTCCAGCATATCCTCGTCTGGCGTGGTCTTAGTAGTGAAAATTACACAGGGAATTCCTTTAGAAATAAATCCTTCATAGGATTTAATCTTTTCTTCCCTGGTCAAATGCATAAGATAGGTATACTCGACATATCCAATAATCTGCACACGCTCCGTAGCAAAATGCTCCAGATAACCGGCCAGCTGAAGCGCCGGTCTGTTAATATCCGGCATACTAATGCTAATATCCTCCAGATCAATCTCCGGTGTCAGATTTTTCAGATTTAAGGTCTCAATAATTTTACTTAATCCGATTGATTTCATAGATGTCTCCTTATCACAAAACAGCAAATTTATAGCTTTATTTTACCATGAATGAATTTCTGCTTCAACTATCCCCCTCCTCTGAACTATGAAAGAAAAGATAAACAGAACGGGCGCTGGCAGCATTCATTCCAGGCACTTCTGCCAATTCTTCTTCACTAGCCTCCCTGATTTTTTCCAGGGATTGAAAATGCTTCATAAGTGCCTTTCTTCGCACCTGACCTACGCCTTTGATTTCATCTAAAATGGAATGTACCTGCCCCTTACTTCTCAAAAGGCGGTGATATTCGATGGCAAATCGATGCGCCTCGTCCTGAATTCTTGTAATCAAACGAAAGGCTTCCGAATTCCGATTAATAGGAATTCCTTTATTTAGATAATATAAGCCCCTGGTTCTATGATGATCGTCTTTCACCATACCACATACAGGAATCGACAAACCAAGTTCATCCAGCACCTCGTAAGCAATATTTACCTGGCCTCTTCCACCATCCATCATAAGCAAATCTGGAAAACGTATGAATCCACTATTTCCCGTTCTTTCTTCCCTTTCCTTTATTCCTCTTTGAAAACGTCTAGTAAGCACCTCTTTCATGCTGGCGTAGTCGTTGGGCCCTTGAACGGTTTTAATTCGAAATTTTCTATAATCACTGCGTTTGGGTTTTCCCTGCTCATAGACAATCATAGAACCCACGGATTCAAAACCATTGGTGTTGGAAATATCGTAAGCTTCAATTCGATCCAAGCCAGGAAGCTCGAGCAAATTGCCAATCTCAGCAAGAGCTCCCACAGTTCTGGCTGCTTCCCTTTTTAATTTTTCCCTGTCTTTCGCCAGCACCATTCTGGCATTTTCTCTAGCCAGTTCCACCATTTTTTCTTTACTTCCCTTTTTAGGAACCCGCAGGTAAACCCGACTGCCTCTCATCTGAGTCAGCAATTGTTCTATGGTTTCACTGTCTTCTAATTCATACTGTAGCATTAATTCCCTGGGAATAAAGGGGGTACCAGAATAATATTGTTTCACAAAATTAGAAAGGATTTGAGAACCTGAAGCATCTCGTCCCACATTCATATAAAAATGATCGCGACCAATCAACTTTCCCTGGCGGATAAAGAAAACCTGAACCACAGCATCACAAACATCTAAATGATCCCCATCTGCCACAGCAAGAGCAAGCACATCCTTATCTTCCCCATCACTGTCCGTAATCTTCTGTCTTTCTCCTACCCTCTGCACACTGTACATCAGATCACGTAAACCTGCGGCATCTTCAAAGCGCAGCTCCTCTGAGGCCTTCTGCATCTGCTGCTCTAAGTCTTTTAGTGTCTCCTTATATCCACCACCCAAGAAGTTTAGCACACCATTTACATGCGTCCTATATTCTTCCTGAGAAATATAGCCCTGACAAGGAGCATCACACTGTCCAATCTGGTAGTAAAGGCAGGGGCGATCCTTCCCGATGTCCCTTGGAAGATTCCTGCGACAAGAACGAACCTTAAACATTTTTCTCATAAGCTCTATGGCCTCTTTCACCACAACTGTGCTTGTGTAAGGACCATAATATTTTGACTTATCCTTTTCGATTTTTCTAGAAAAAAGAATTCTTGGAAATGCTTCCCCCATGGTAACTTTAATGAAAGGATAGGTTTTATCATCTTTTAGCATGGTATTATATTTGGGACGATGCTCCTTAATCAAATTACATTCCAATACCAAAGCTTCCAGTTCAGAATCAGTTACAATATATTCGAACCGGGTGATTTTCGTAACCATCCGCTCAATCTTAGCTCCCTTGTTGCGGCTGCTTTGAAAATATTGTCTCACCCGGTTCTTTAAACTAATTGCTTTGCCGACATAGATAATCTCATCCTTGTCTCCATGCATAATATATACTCCCGGCTGAGCCGGGAGTTTTTTTAGTTCCTCTTCAATATTAAAGGTCAATTGTTGTATCTTCTCCTATACCTTCTTCTGCTGCATTTTCTACAGTTCCACTTGAATCTTCTTTCTTTTCCACTGCATGAAATATTTCCATAAACTCTTTTCCGGTAATGGTTTCTTTTTCAATGAGGAAAGCTGCAATTTTATCCAAGGCTTCTCTATGCTCCTTTAAGGCCGTCTTCGCCTGTTCGTAGGCAGTTTCCAGCATCTTCATTATTTC
>CAVBGA010000046.1:0-13343 GCA_963594675.1 Lachnospiraceae bacterium | reverse complement strand
TTCCGGAACAGCACTGGCAGATAATGTATCAGGAACTATCCAGAACCTGGGTGTTACCGGAACGGTTGATGTAACAAGCGGATATGGCGGAAGCATGGCCTGGACATTAACAGGAACAATTAAGAACTGCTATTCAACTGTTAAGATAAATGACAACTGGAATACGGTCGGAGGACTTGTCGGAACAATATCAGGAGGAACGGTCCAGAACTGTTATTATGCGGCAGAACTTGAGATGATGAATGGTGGAATGGCAGCTTATGCATCATCCGGCACAAAATCCACGATTTCAAACTGTTATTTCCAGTCAGGTACATATATTGAGACAGTTGCGATGAGCGCATCAAATGCAAACATTACAAACTGCGCTGCAAAATCTACGGATGAGCTGAAGACAGAAGCAACTGTAGGGCTTCTGAATACAGGTATTGCGGATACAGGATATATTTTTGCAGTAAGTGAAAGCGGCTTCCCGGTTTTAAAGGAAGGAACGGCAGGAATCAGCTGGACGCTTCTTGATGATGCACTGACACAGGCAGAATCCTATGATGATACGGTAGCGGATACTTATACCGATGATACATGGAAAACACTGACTGATGCTGTCGCAGCAGGAAAAGCCTTAAAGGAACAGGAAAATGCAACCCAGGCAGAGATCAATGACGCAGCTACCAAAATTACGGATGCGATCAGTGGATTAAAGAAAAAGCCGACTGATAAGCCTGTAGCTGTTCCGGAAGGCGCAATCGAGATTGCAACCCAGGCTGATTTTTCAAAGATGGATTCATCTGCAGGCAAATATTTTGTCCTGACAGCGGATATTACAATAGACAGCAATTATGCAGATGAAAGCTTTTATATGAATTATACTCCGTTTGCCGGAGTACTGGATGGACAGGGCCATACTATTAAATTTGATAATGCAGGCGCTATCTTTTCAAACCTGTCTGCAGGTGCTGTTGTCCAGAATGTAAACTTTAAAGGAACTATGACAGGAAGCAGCAGTAGCGTTACGGGACCGCTTGGAACTACTGCTTACGGCGCATCTATCGTAAACTGCAGAAGTGAAATATCAGGAACAAACGTAGCCGGATTTATCGGAAAAACCGGCGCTTACATGGGTGCAAGCGCAAGCCTTGACCGTGACGGCGTTATAGCTAACTGCATTGCTGTAGGTGACACAGGCAAGGGTGCCCTTTGCAACAGCAGCAGTAGCAACACAGGCGATGCAATCATTACAAACTGCTACTGGCTCGATACACTTGGAAGCGGTGACGGTGCCATGTCAGAAGATGACATGAAGACACTTGATCTCGTAGCAAAATTAAATGCAGGCAAAGGTGACAACGGAACTTCCTGGGGACAGGGCAGTGACGGCTATCCGTATTTCGGCGAGAATCAGACTTATACACCTGGCAGTTTCGAGTGGCCTGAAACGGAAGAAAGCAAATATCAGGTCGCATTTAAGGCTTATAACGGAACAGAAGCAGTCGTACTTGAGGACGGACGACTTGAAGTATCGCCTGATTCAGTAGGAAATGCACATGTTGCCGGAACATTCTCATTACAGGATTATGACGCACCAGAAGGAAGCAGCCTTTCATGGAGCTTTTCACAGAGGAAACCTGAAAGTGCATTTGATATTTATGAGGATGGTACTTTCTGCGTTAACGGAACTGGTGTTGCAGTATTAACAGCAGTGCAGAACAACAGTGACGGCAGCAGCGAAGTTATAGCTTCTGTCGCAATACGTTCTTCAAGACAGCAGATGACAGACATCAAGCTGTATATTGACGGCGAAGAAGTTACCGATGGAACATATACCGTACAGGGCTCGGACTATAAGAGGATTACGGTAAAGGCCCAGTATAAGGAAAATGGGGATTATGAGGAAGTATCATATTCTTCATTTACATATACTGCTGACGAGGAAGGCGCAAAGCTGCTCAGCAACCGCGTAAATACATCCAGCGGATTTGAATTTAAAAATGCAGGAACTGCAACATTTACTGTAGCTGCAGTAAACCAGCCAGAAATGAAAAAGACCGTAACAGTAACATCTGAATATGTTCCGGTTGAATCTGTTGTACCGGCAATTTCAGGAACAGTAGAGATCCATGCCAGAAACGCCAACAGCGACGGTCAGGAAAAGGATGGAAGGGTTGCATTTAATCCTATCCTCGGATCGGTTGTCGTTACACCTGCAAATGCAACAAATGCAGACAAGGTAACAATCACAAGCGATGATCCTGACGAAACGATCGCATATTATAACGATGGCGAGAAAGGCTATGTACCGAAACAGGCAGGTACTGTAACATTTACGGCAACTATCGAAGATACGGATCCGACGACCGGAAAGACAAACACCGTTACCGGTGATAGTACAGTAACTTTTGTATATAAGAATAACGTCAAATCCGTCACAATTCCTGACGAATATAAGGAGATTACTGTTGCAGCAGGCAGCTACAGTGACAAGTTCAAACCTGAAGTGACAGGAGAACTGGATGAAAAAGGCTATGATGTTACTGAGCCTGCACTTAAATGGACTTACAGCAAAAAAGGAATCGCACAGGTAGTAAGGACAGGAACAGGTTACTGGAAAAAGAACGGTGATTATAATGTAAATGATCCTGATTACGGCTCTTACCTTCCGGAGGCAGAATACCAGGTAATGGGACTTGCAGAAGGTACCGTTATAGCAACAGGAACACCGGTTGATGGCAAAAATAACGTACCTGCAGTTACGATCACAATTACAGTAACAAAAGGCACTTCAGAAGTAACGGATGTTAAAGGAATAGCAAATGAGGGTGCCAATAATGCACTTGATTATATTGCAAGCAACCGTAGCGAAAAAGGATATTCTTATGGCAATGAATGGCTTGTATATGCACTGATCCAGGGCAATAAGGAAATCAGTACTTCACAGAAGAATGCATATTATGAATCCGTTAAAACAGAAGTAAAGACGTGGAATGCATCACAGAAGCCGACAGATATCGAGCGTACGGCACTGGCACTTGTAAGACTTGGAAAAGACATTACGGATATAGACGGCGTTGATTTAGCTGCCATGATCTACAATTCCAGCAGACTGACATACGGCTCAAATGAGCTCGCTTATGCACTGCTTGCACTGGATGCTGCAAATATTACAATCCCGTCAGATGCAAAATGGTCACGTGCCGATATGATTGATGAACTGCTGAAATTCCAGAACGAGAATGGCGGATTTGGACTTACAGACAGTGAAACACCTAGTGTTGACATGACGGCTATGGTGCTGCAGGCACTGGCACCATATAAAAACAGGGCAGCAGTGAAAGAAGCAATTGATAATGCACTTACATATCTGAAAGATCAGATGCAGGATGATTTCGGATATGGTACTTCAGAGTCAACAGCGCAGGTGCTTCTTGCACTTACCGTCCTTGGAATTGACCCGACTTCGACAGAAGCAGGATTTGGTACGTCGGACTTCAATATGATCACAAACCTGATCAAATATCAGAAGGATGACGGCGGATTTTCACATAACGTAAATGATACAAAGTCACAGGAAATGTCTACCGTACAGGTACTTGAAGCTCTTGACTCATACCGCATCGGCAAGACAACTTACTGGGCCGTAAATGGAGAACATATAAGCATCATCGTATCTGTTATGGGTGATGACGTTCATGACAGCGATGACGACGGAACCATCCATGTATTATTCAGAAATAATCTGACAGTATGGGCAGAAGAGACAGAATTCCGTATGGAAAGTGCACCTACCGCCATGGAGGCAATTGATGGGGCACTGGAAGCGGCAGGAATGACTGCTAAGAAAAAATATGATGATACATATATTTCATCAGTAACTTCCGCAGAAGGAGTAGAACTTGGCGAGTTTACTAATGGCAAGAGGTCAGGCTGGCTGTATAGCGTCAACGGAACAGATCCTGATAAGGGCGCATGCGAATATGAATTATCAGACGGTGATGTAGTCATTCTGCATTACACAGATAATTACTTAAAAGAGAATGTGCCGGAAGACCATCAGCATGATTTTGGCACAGGTGTCATAACAGTGCAGCCAACCTGTAAATCAGCCGGCAGTATCAGATACACATGTGAATGCGGTATTGAAAAAACAGAGATAGTTCCGGCAACTGGCCACAAATTCGGAAGCTGGAAGAAAGTATCAGACGCTACCGTATTTAAGGCTGCAACGAAGACGCGTACATGTACTGTATGCAATGCAACGGAAACCAAGGAAAGCGGTAGCAAACTTACGCCAAAGATTACCGTAAATGCAACAGCACTTACACTGAAGGTAGGCCAGACTACAAAAGTACTTAAGGTAACGGGACTTGCAAAAGGTGATTCTGTTAAATCCTATAAGTCAGGCAACAAAAACATCTTTAGCGTAACTGATAAGGGCGTTATCAAGGCTGGCAGCAAGACAGGCAAGGCAACGCTTACAATCACGCTTGCCAGCGGCTTAAAACAGAAGGTTACTATAAAGGTACAGAAGAGTGCAGTAGCTGCTAAAAAAATTACCGGCCTTAAGTCAAAAGTGACACTTAAAGTTGGTAAAAAACTTACACTTAAGCCTGTACTTGCACCTATCACCTGTGTACAGAAGATCACTTACACATCTGCAGATAAAAAAATCGCAACAGTAAGCAGGCAGGGTGTAATCACTGCAAAGAAGGCAGGTAAGGTTAAAATCACGGTTAAAGCCGGTGAAAAGAAATATACGGTAACCGTAACAGTTACAAAATAAATATGCTTAAGGAACTACCTATGATAGCAAGAAAGGCACGGCATTTAATGCCGTGCCTTTCTTGCTGTCATAGGAAAGACCGTCTTGGATGGTCTCTTAAACTGAAAAAAGCCAGCATATAGGCGGGCATGTGAAGTGATAAGCTAAAGTTGTAACAGGGGCGACCAAACGGTCATTCCTTTATTATGCCTAAAAGTTAACAAACCATGGAGTTAAAACACTTACAAAATAGATAAATAAGCCGTGAAGTAATTCGACACTAAGAACTTTTCTCCTGTTCAAAAACGGGTCTTTAAAAACTACAATAATGTTAGTAAAATAAAATAGGGCATGGAGATAACAAAGCCTTACAGTAAAGATGATGCAAATTATGAAAAATAAAAATATAATAAGAATTGATAAGAGAATGGATGAGATGAAAACAGTTATCATACATGGACAGAATCATAAAGGCAACACCTATATGGTTGCCCATGAATTGGGAGAAAAAATCGGAGGAGAGCTGACAGAATTCTTTTTGCCGAAAGACTTCGATGAACCTTGCCGGGGTTGCTGGGCATGTTTTAAAAAGGATTTGAGCTGCTGTCCTCATTATGAAAAATTAAAACCTTTGACGGAAGCGATGGATGCCGCTGATGTGGTGATCCTTTCCAGTCCTGTATATGTGTATCATGCCACGGGACAGATGATGGCTTTTTTGGACCATTATGGATCCAGATGGATGGTTCATAGGCCGGATGCTCGGGCATTTCAGAAGCAGGGTGTGGCTGTTGCAACTGCGGCAGGCCGTGGAATGCAAAGCACTACGAAGGATCTGTACCACAGTATGTTTTTCTGGGGATATGCGAAAATTTACAGATTAGGATTTGCTGTGAAGGCTTCTGGTCCGGATGATGTTTCAGAAAAAATACAGAAAAAGATTCATAAAAAAACAGATCGTTTGGCTGCCAAGATTAGAAAAAATCATCCACCTTTTCAACCAACTATAAAAACACGATTGTGGTTTGAAATATTCCGCTGGATGCAAAAAATGTTCTGGAAATCTGAGCCGGATTATAGTTACTGGGAAGAGCACGGGTGGCATGGAAAGAATAGACCTTGGAAATAGATATAGATGTAGATAGTAGTTTTTGCATACACATAAAGAAAACAGATCGACACATTTTAGTATCGATCTGTTTATTGCAATATAGTAAACTGTTTTCAACAACACAACACAAAAACAAAGATAAAAAAGAAGAAAATGGTAACTATATCGCTTGATTACATCTTACACAATCTTGTTGGTCTTGTCAAACAAAGTAAGTGTAAAAATAGTGTTTATTATATGAAAAAATAGTGAAGAGATTCTCAAGCTATAGAGCACTATGTAGCACGAGGAGGGAAAGAATATGTGGCTTATTTATGCTGTGCTGTCGGCTTTTTTTGCTGGAATTACATCGATTCTTGCAAAATGCGGAATTCAGAAGACAGATTCAGATCTAGCAACGGCATTGAGAACAATTGTGGTACTTGTATTTTCCTGGCTTATGGTGTTTGTGACAGGAGCCATGAACGGAATAAGAGACATAAGTGGAAAAACATTATTATTTCTTTTTTTGTCCGGACTGGCTACGGGAGCTTCCTGGTTGTGCTATTTTCGAGCATTACAGAAGGGGGACATCAATAAAGTTGTGCCCATTGATAAATCCAGTACCATTTTGACGATTCTTCTTGCGCTTATTTTTCTTGGAGAAGGATTGACTTTATCAAAAGTAGTGTGTGTCTGTTTGATTGGAATAGGTACTATGCTAATGATTAAGCGGAAAGAAGCGATAGAGGAGGAAAGAAAGCAAAAAGGAAGCTGGTACATTTATGCGGTCTTGTCGGCGGTGTTTGCCAGTTTGACGGCAATTTTAGGGAAAATTGGTATTTCCGGTGTGGATTCGAATCTAGGAACAGCCATCCGCACAAGCGTAGTGTTAGTAATGGCATGGCTGATCGTAATTGGAAAAAGAAAAACAAAGGAAATTCCTAATATAGGAAATAAGGAGAGTTTGTTTATTGGACTTTCAGGAATTGCTACCGGAGCCTCCTGGCTTTGTTATTATAGGGCCTTGCAGGAGGGGCCGGCAAGTGTGGTGGTGCCAATAGACAAGTTGAGTATTTTGATAACCATCGCTTTTTCATGGCTGGTATTTCACGAGAAATTGACCAGCAAAGCATTGGTGGGGCTTCTTATGATTGTTGTGGGAACGATTTCGTTGACGCTGATTTAATGAGCATGTATGTGGAAAAGAGATAGAAATTGCATTGATGGAGAACAGTCATGAATCGACTTTGGATTGTAAATAAAATAGGAATAAGCTATAATTAGCATCGACTAACACGACAATAGGGTTTACAATAGGAAAAGTGAAAATGTAAAGAAAAAGAGGCAAAGTAATGATCAAATTAGGTAGAAATGATAAATGTTGGTGTGGCAGCGGTAGAAAATATAAATCCTGCCATATGATGTTGGATGAAAAGTTGAGAACTTATGAGATGAAGGGTTATGAAGTCCCTGATCATTCTATTATAAAAACTCCGGAACAGATTGAGGGAATTCGCGAAGCGGGAAAGAGAAACACAATGGTACTGGACTATATTTCTCAATTTGTTAAAGAAGGAGTCAGCACCTTGGAACTGGATGAGAAAATTGAGAAATTTACCAGAGATATGGGAGCGATTCCAGCGACTCTCGGTTATGAAGGATATCCTAAAAGCGTTTGCATTTCCATTGATGAGGTGGTATGCCATGGAATTCCCAGTGCGGATACGATCTTAAAAAGCGGTCAGATTGTAAATATCGATTGCACTACTATTTATAATGGTTATTACGGGGATGCTTCCCGTATGTTTTGCATTGGTGAGGTAGAGGAAGAAAAGAGAAAACTGGCTGAGGTAACAAAAGAGTGCTGTGATATCGCCCTTGCAAATACCAAACCTTGGGGAACTTTAGGAGACATGGCTTATGCCTGCAACCAGCATGCCGTGGAAAACGGATTTTCCATTGTTAGAGAAATCGGTGGACACGGTGTTGGTGTAGATTTCCATGAGGATCCCTGGGTGGGATACATTGGTCAGCCGGGAAAGGGAATGCTTCTGGTTCCGGGAATGACATTTACCATTGAACCTATGATTAATATGGGTAAGCCGGAGGTATGGCAGGATGAAGAGGATGGATGGACCATCCGTACAGAGGATGGACTTCCTTCAGCACAGTGGGAATATACCATTTTGGTGACAAATGATGGAACTGAGGTTTTGTCACGCTAATTGACAGAGGAGAAAAATATTGAAATTAATTTCGTGGAATATTGATTCATTGAATGCCGCATTGACCTCTACATCGGCCAGAGCGCTGATGTCAAGAGAGGTGTTGGATACAATTGTAAAAGAAGGGGCAGATATTATTGCGATTCAGGAGACGAAACTTCCCGCAACTGGGCCTTCTGCAAAGCACATGGAGGCTTTATCCCAATATTTTCCAGAATATCAGATGGCATGGGTCAGTTCACAGCCACCAGCCAGAAAAGGCTATGCAGGTACTATGATTCTGTATAAAAAGGGAATGAGTGCAGAAAAAAATGTGCCTATGCTGGGTGCACCGGATACCATGGATCAGGAAGGTCGTTTATTAACCCTGGAATTTGAAAATTTTTATTTTGTAAATGTGTATACACCTAATGCAGGGGGCGAGCTTAAGAGATTGCCGGATCGCCAAAAGTGGGATATTTTGTATAAAGACTATTTGCGGGATCTTGATCAAAAGAAACCCATCGTTGCCTGCGGGGATTTTAATGTTGCGCATAAGGAAATTGATCTTGCCCATCCGGAAAATAATCATATGTCGGCAGGTTTTACCGATGAGGAGAGAGAGGGCTTTAGCCATCTTCTTGCGGCAGGCTTTGTGGATACCTTCCGTTATATGAACGGTGATGTACCAGGGGTCTATTCCTGGTGGGGACAGCGAATCAAAACCAGTAAGATCAACAATTCGGGATGGCGCATTGACTATTTTCTGGTAAGCGAGAGAATAAAAGAACAGGTGAAACGGTCGGAAATGCTGGATTCTGGAGATCGCCAGGATCACGCGCCAATTGTATTGGAGATTGCTCTATAAAAAGAGTCTTGATTTTTAGGGAAAAGAGATGTATGAAAAAACTAACAAAAGAAGAAAAGCATGAACAATGCATGAAAGAGATTAAATATACGCTGTTGGTGGTAGCGATTATTGCCATTTGGCATATCGGAACTGCCTTTTTGTTAAATGGCAGCGGTTATTATTTCCTAGGTATGCCGGCCTGGTTTAGTATATCAGTTTTTGGAACCATTGTACTGGCATTAATTGGGGTATGGTTTCTCCTAAAATTTATATTTGTGGATTTTGAATATGACGATGCAGAATTTGATGAGGAGGAACTGACAAATGACAAGTAATCAAAAAATTATATTATTGATTTTTATTGCCTACCTGCTGGTCAATGCTGCTATTGGACTAATATTTGGTAGAAAACAAACAAAAGACAGCACAATGTCCGGTGAAAAGAAGTTTTTTATCGGTAGTCGAAATATGAATGGCTTGCTTTTGGCTATGACGACTATGGCCACCTATACCTCGGTAAGCTCCTTTGTATCCGGCCCTGGTGCTGCCGGACTTACTTATGGATATGCCCAGGTATGGATTGCTGCGGTACAGGTTCCGGTTACATTTTTGGTACTGGGTGTTCTGGGAAATAAATTAGCTTTGGTATCCAGAAGAACGGGATCTGTTACGGTGGTAGGATATCTTAAGGCCAGATATAAAAGTGATGCGTTGACGATTGTTGTTAGCATTCTGACCATTATTTTTTGTACGGCACAGATGATTGGTCAGTTTACAGGCGGGGCAACCCTGATTGCATCCATTACAGGGCTTCCCCATGTTAGCGCTTTGATTATCTTTGGTCTGGTGGTTATTATTTATACTGCCTTTGGAGGTTTTGCAGCAGTTGCTATTACGGACATGATTCAAGGCTTTGTCATGTGCATCGGAACCTTTCTCCTTCTCTTTTTTGTGTTAAAGGCGGGAGGCGGCTTGTCAGGAATTGACGCAGGGCTTCAGGCGAATCTTCCAGACATTTATGATAACTTGACATCCATATATACCCCAGGCGGTTTGATTAGCTTTTGGGTTTTGGTAGGCTTTGGAACACTGGGTCTGCCACAAACAGCAGTTAGGGCTATGGGATTTAAAAATACGAAAAGCCTTCATTCTGCTATGTGGATTGGAGCGATTACCTGCAGTTTTGTCATTGTAGGTATGCATCTGGCGGGTTGTTGGGCTGGCTCTTTGGTAGATACCACAGATCTGCCTACATCGGATTATTTTATTCCCTATATTGTGCAGAAGATTATGCCGGTAGGCATTGCAGGTGTTTTTCTTGCAGCACCTATGGCAGCGGTTATGTCCACAGCAGACTCCCTGTTGATTCTGGTAACAGCAGCTATCGTGAAGGATTTATGGAAAACCTATGTGGTAAAAGATCATCCCAAACGATTGGAACGTTATCAAAAGAACATGCAGAAAGCAAGCACTTTGATTACCATTGTTTTTGGAATTATTGTAATTCTTCTGACAATTAATCCCCCGGATATTATTTTCTTCCTGAATCTTTTTGCCTTCGGTGGACTGGAGTGTTCTTTCCTTTGGCCTTTGGTAGGCGGCCTGTTCTGGAAGAAGGGCACCAAGCAGGCAGCAGTTGCCAGTTCCGTGGGAGCGGTTGCGACTTATATTTTTTGCTATTATAATGTGAGCATAGCTGGTATTAATGCGGTAATCTGGGGTCTTTTGGCAGGGGGAATTCTTTATTTTCTAGTAGGGCATTTTACTTGCAAAAATGGCTTGGATTCGGATATTATAGACAAGTGTTTTTAAATAAAGATTTGAGGAGAGATTATTATGATCGCAATTATAGACTATGATGCGGGCAATATAAAAAGTGTAGAAAAGGCATTTCAGTTACTGGGGGAAGAGGTGGTTCTCACCAGAGACCATCAGGAAATCCTTTCTGCAGATAAAGTGGTACTTCCCGGCGTTGGTGCTTTTGGAGATGCCATGGAAAATCTAAAGAAATACCAATTGATTTCCGCTATTGAGGAAGTAGCAGATCAAAAGATTCCATTTTTGGGAATTTGCCTGGGCTTACAGCTTCTTTTTGAAGAAAGTGAGGAAAGTCCGGGAGCTGTGGGACTTGGCCTTTTGAAAGGAAAAATTAAGAGAATACCGGATCAGCCAGGACTTAAGATTCCCCATATGGGTTGGAATTCCCTGACTCTTAAAAATCAGGGGCGACTGTTTCAGGGGCTTCCGGAAGAACCCTATGTGTATTTTGTCCATTCCTATTATTTGGAAGCGGAAGAGGAGAGTATTGTAAAGGCGACAACCCAGTATAGTGTCTCCATTGACGCTTCTGTAGAAAAGGATAATATTTTTGCATGTCAGTTCCATCCGGAAAAAAGCTCGGATCTGGGACTGAAGATCCTTAAGAATTTTGCCTCCCTGGGAAAGGAGAATGACTAATGTTTACAAAGAGAATCATTCCCTGTTTGGATGTTAATAATGGAAGAGTAGTAAAAGGTGTTAATTTTGTAAATTTAAGAGATGCTGGAGATCCGGTAGAAATTGCGAAAGCCTATGATAAAGCAGGGGCAGATGAGGTTGTTTTTCTGGATATTACCGCATCCTCAGATCATAGAAATACGGTAGTAGATATGGTGCGTCAGGTAGCAGCCAATGTATTTATTCCTTTTACGGTAGGCGGGGGAATTCGTAGCGTTGAAGATTTTAAGACCCTCCTCAGAGAAGGGGCAGATAAAATTTCTATCAACTCGTCTGCTATAAATAATCCTCCTTTGATCCATGATGCAGCCATGAAATTTGGAAGCCAGTGTGTCGTTGTGGCAATTGATGCCAAGCGGCGGGAGGATGGCAGTGGATGGAATATTTATAAAAATGGCGGCCGTATTGATAAGGGAATTGACGCCGTGGAATGGGCCGTTAAAGCGGAGTCTCTAGGAGCCGGTGAGATCCTTCTTACCAGCATGGATTGTGATGGCACTAAGGCAGGATATGATATTGCCCTTACCAAGGCAATTGCAGAAGCGGTATCCATTCCGGTGATTGCCTCCGGAGGGGCAGGAACTGAGGAGCATTTCTATGAGGCCTTGACGGAAGGAAAGGCGGATGCAGCTTTGGCAGCCTCCCTTTTCCATTACAAAGAACTTGAGATTATGGAATTGAAAAAATATTTGGCAGGGAGAAATGTGCCGGTTCGTATGTAGGATGATATGTTGTAACTATGTAAGACGATGCATCATAACTCTTTGCAAAATGTCTGCATTTGGCAGGGAGATAGGAGGAGATTATGCCGCCAATTAGTGGAGAATGGGCAAAAGCACTTGCTCCGGAATTTAAAAAAACTTATTATAGCGAGCTTTTCAAAAAGGTAGGAGAGGAATACAGGAGCAGACAGATTTTTCCGCCGGCGGATGACATTTTCAATGCCTTTCACCTGACCCCCCTTGAGCAGGTCAAGGTGGTGATTTTAGGTCAGGATCCATATCATGGGGATCATCAGGCTCATGGCCTTTGTTTTTCCGTGCGTCCTGAGGTGGATATTCCTCCCTCTTTAGTGAATATCTATAAGGAACTGGAGACCGACTTAGGTTGTTATATTCCCAATAACGGATATCTGGAGAAATGGGCTAGGCAGGGTGTGCTTCTGCTAAATACAGTACTTACGGTGCGGGCTCATCAGGCAAATTCTCATCGTGGTATCGGTTGGGAAGAGTTTACGGATGCGGTGATCCAGGTGCTTGCTAGGCAAGACCGACCTATGGTCTTTATTTTATGGGGACGTCCCGCTCAGCAAAAGGAGAAGATGATCACCAATCCCAAGCATTTGATCATTAAATCGGCCCACCCCAGTCCTTTGTCTGCCTATCGGGGCTTTCTAGGAAGCCGGCCTTTTAGTAGAACAAACAGCTATTTGGAGGAAAATGGACTGCCTCCCATTGATTGGCAGATAGAAAACATAGAAAAGGGAAAATATGATGGACAATAATAAACAATCTTTTGTCAGACAGGCTACCTTTCTTATGATTGCCGGGCTGATCGTACGAATTATCGGATTGCTCTATCGAACACCGATGAAGGCGGCGATTGGAGGTCTTGGCTATGGATATTATGGTTATGCCTACAATGTATATAATATTTTGCTTCTGATATCTGGTTACAGTATTCCGGTAGCGGTATCCAAACTGATGTCAGAGCGAATTGCAAAAAAACAATATAAGAATGCCTCTAGAGTGTTCTGGGGAGCGGTTCTTTATATTTTAGTTATGGGCTCTCTGGCTTCTATTGTGGCCTTTGTTTTTGCAAAGCAGCTTCTTCCAGATGGAGGAGAGGGAGCGGTACTTGCTCTTAGAATTCTTGCACCGGTTATTTTGCTGGCTGGTCTTTTAGGGGTAATGCGAGGCTTTTTTCAGGCCAATAGTAATATGA
>CAVBGA010000045.1:0-13487 GCA_963594675.1 Lachnospiraceae bacterium | reverse complement strand
CATCTGCCCTGGAATTGACGGAAATACAATTCTCCTGAAGGAAGATCACGAAATGCATAAAATTCTCCCTTGGCTGGAACCGCCTGGGCCTGCATAAGATAAATTAAAACTACAAGCTTCGCCTGGGCATTTGTTGGCAAAATATGGAAGGGAAGTCCATCCTCATCGAAACTTATAGCAAAATCCGGATAGGTGATATGATAAGTGGTTCCCATAAACTTAAGTGTCAGACTTTGCTTTTCCTCATCATAAGCGAGCCCCAGTCTCTGAGAAATCTCCTTAGGATCTGCATCCTTAAACTTATCCATGTAATATTCCAAGGGCATTTTTTCTTTATTATCTTTTGCATATCCAAGATCATCTTTCGCGTATTTTGTCTCCATAATTTTCCTCCTGTTTTATGTTTTTTTCAGCAAAATAGCATATATTTTTTTCAACATTTTCCTATATAATCAACTATTCGGAGCCATACAGAACCATAGAAAAATAAACCACCGTAGTACCGTCAAAGGATGCTGTTAATCCCATATCCTCCACCAGTTTAATCAGCAGGATTCCGTGACTCTCCGCACTCATAAGCCTTTCCTTGGGATGTCGGCAAGCCTCATTTGGGCAACTGCACTCTTCGCAAATAGAACAGCCCGAAGAAAGAAAATAAACCGACGGAACCGCTTCCTCCTCCAAAGAGGTCATCGACAGTCCGCATTCTTTTAAAATTCTGCTTCTCATGTCTCGCACAATAGTTTCATGTTCTTTTCTTACCAAAAGACAGGCATCAAAATTCATAGCATCTGATACCTCCCATACTGTAGAGAACAGAAAAAAATGTTGGTAATTTCCAATCCTTTTTATATTTTTCTGAATCGTCCCAGCATTTGGCGGACAGGCCCAGCTTTTATTATAACGCTTACAATCCGTCTCACAAATCGTATATACCTTATCTGAAAATTCAATCTGCTGGCAATCTCCGAATGCATATTCACAGACAGGATATTCTGCCATTAAGGATTCCAGATAAGCTTCCATTTCCTCCCTGTTTTGATAATCCAATATGATATTCTCCCATTCCTCCTGAAAAATTCTTTTGTCTCAGAGCCTTTTGCTGCTATACCTACAGGAGCTAGCACCGGCAACTCCCTACAGATGCATGGCAACATAAAAGACCGCTGCACCGGTATCGATACAACGGCTTTCTGCCAGTATACTATTCGCCCTATGGAACTCAAATAGAACTTTCAACTGTTCCGTATCTACATATTTACTATCATTCTTAATTTAATACATTTTTCATCTTTTTACAAGGAAATGAAGGAAAATCTTTGCTTTTCTACGGATGCATGGCAAGAGCAAAAAAGGAGCGCCTTTTCGGCACTCCTCATAAAAACTTTATGCACAATTCTACTTATTTATAAAGCTCAGGCATTTCATCATAAACTACAGGCACTACAGTCTGAGTTTCACGAGCTTTGGAAGCAGCTGCAGCTGCTACCTGGCAGCAATAACCATCCCATGCATTCGGTCCATCTACACGGTCTTCCTTGCAAGCCTTAATCCATACACGGAACTCATCATCATAAGCATCAGCAAAGCGTTGGAAGCAATCTGTATACATAGCCTGTCCTGTGCTTGCATCAGCATTTACTGAAATATACTGAGGTTTCGGCATGTTCAGTACAGCACCATCGCAAACGATTTCGCATTTAATATCGTAATCGTTATGGTTATTTACGAAAGACTCCACATCGATGCGCACGCCAGATTCTGTAGTAAGAATCATAATCTGCGGATCATGAAGATCCTTAGGTCCATTATTTGTGCTCTTTCCATATACTACTTGAGCACTTGTATAATTCTCACCAAGCAGCCAACGAAGAACATCTATTTCATGTACCATGGAATTTTCTACCGCCATGCTATTATCCCAGTCATCTGGAACAGAAGGATTTCTATGAGCACAATGAAGAAGTAGAGGCTCACCATATTTTCCGCTGGTAACCGCTTCTTTCAACTGAATATACCCCTTGTCAAAACGACGCATGAAACCAACCTGCACATATTTTTTCCCAGCTTCCATCTCTGCTTTTACTACTTCAAGACACTCGTCTGCTTTAGCAGCCAATGGTTTTTCACAGAAAATATATTTCTTCGCTTTAATAGCTGCCAGACAGGTATCTTTATGGAATCCATCAGCTGTAGTGCAGATTACAGCATCAATTTCCGGATCATTGATCATCTCAACAGGATCAGCATAACCTTTAATGCCAAACTGTTTTGCAACGGAAAGACCAAACTCACTTGCTGGATCAGCACAAGCGACTACTTTCGCGCCCTGCAATTTCTCATTGATTCTCTGAATATGAGTTCTTCCGATTCCACCTGTTCCTACTAAACCAATTCTTAAATCTGCCATTGTCTTCTCCTTTTCTCCTAATTCTGCTTAGTTACTCAAGATTTTACGATACCGGTCTCTCGTTTTTCAAAAGATAAAGCGGCAAACCCGCTTTTCATCACGAAGCATCTTGATTATAAAATAGTTATGAAAAAGATGTCCTTATTTTTATTTACGATACCGGTCTCTCTATATCTATAATTTATAACAGAATATTTTTTTTGTCAAGACATTTTATGCAAATTTGATAAATAAAAAGAACCACTACCCTTGCGCAAAGCAAGAATAGCAGCTCTTCTTTAGTTTTATCACTTATCAAAAAGAATGGAAATCGTTGTGCCTTTTCCTAATTCACTTTCTATAGATAAATTAGCATGGTGATACTGAACGGCATGCTTTACAATAGACAGACCCAGGCCAGTACCTCCAGACTGTCTAGAATGACTCTTATCCACACGGTAGAACCGTTCAAAAATCTTCTCCTGATCTCCCGCTGCAATTCCTATCCCATTGTCTGCCACACTTAACAAAACACCTTTTTGTCTTCCTTCTATGCTTAACTTGACATAGCCACCGTCTTTATTGTACTTTATTGCATTGTCGCAAAGATTATAGATCACCTCATACAGCAAACGTCGCACGCCCTTAATCACACAATTATCACCAAAGACTTTTACTTCTACATTTTTCATCTTTGCTGCATCAGAAAGAGATTCTGTTACCTCTTCTGCCAATTCCATCAAGGAAACCTCTTCTCTCGGCATCTCCTGCGCTTCATCCAACTGAGACAGACGAATAATATCATCAATAAGATTTACCAAACGAGTAGCCTCTTTGCGAATTCGTTCTACAAAACGAGGAATATCCTCTTCTTTAACAATTCCATTTTCCATTAGCTCAGCTGAACCAATAATGGACTGAAGAGGGGTCTTCAGCTCATGTGATACATTAGCAGTAAACTCCTGACGGTTTTGCTCTGCACGAGCTTCTTCTGTAACATCAAAAGCTAAAATCACCATGCCATGAACATCACCGTCCGAATCAATGCGGTTCAGGTCAAATTGATAAATTTTACCCTCCCGCTCATCTTTAAAGGAGGCATGTCCCTGTTTCATAGTATTTTCTAAGGCCAAACGCATGTCTTGTTTTCGATCAATCTTAAGAATGTCATCCCCAAGGCTGCTCCCTGTTAGGCCAAAAAGCTTTCTTGCTGCAGGATTGATACTGATAACGATTCCTTTATTATCGAGTAAAACTAATGCTTCTTTCATGTTTCCCGTAATCTGATCAAATTCTTCTTGCTTGTCCCTTAGAGTTTTCACCTGACGGCTAATCTCTCTCCGCTGGGCGTGAATTCTATGAAGAAGGGGGGAAAGCTCTTCATAGGTATTATTCTCCAAGGGATGATCTAAATCCAGCTTATTCAATGGTTCTACAACCCGTCTGGCCATGCGATGGGAAAGCCAAGCAGAAATCGCTATAGCAAGCGCTAAAACGACGCACATGGGTTGCATCATACCCAAAACCAAAAGCACCAATGTTGCACGACTGACAGATATCCGAAGTACCGTTCCATCCTCTAGACGAAGAGCTTCATAAATCGTCTGCTCCGTTAAAGTCGGAGATTGTCGAACACTGCTGCCACTGCCCTTAGAAAATGCTTCTTTAATCTCTTCTCGATCTGCATGATTTTCCATACTTGAGGCATCTGCTTGATTGTCATAAAGCACTGTTCCATCGGTATCTACCCAAGTCAGACGATATTGGTCCGAGTCCAGCTTATCCAGATATTCTGTTCCCAACTCTTCCACCGCGTCAGCGGCGATTTTCAACTCATCTACCAGCTGAGACTGCTGGATTCGGCCAAAATAAGGATACAAAACACCTACAATAATGGCGATACTGGCTACCAGAACCGCTATCGCCACAGATAAAGTAGATTTGAAGATTTTACTAGTCATTATGTGCCTCCCAACGATATCCTACATTCCGGACCGTCTCTATATGGGCACCGTAAGCTTCCAATTTTTGTCGCAGGGTACGAATATGGGAATCCAAAGTACGGGAATCTCCCATATAATCCTGCTTCCATACCTGAGAAAATAACTGTTCACGAGAAAAAGCAATTCCTGGGTGTGCAAGAAAAAGACTCAGTAACTCAAACTCTTTATACGTCAACTGTACTCGTTTTCCATCAGCTGTCACTGTATGCTCATCCAAGTTCACCACCAGACCTCCGGTCTTTAAGAGCTTGGATACCTGCTGAGGACGACTGCGGCGCAAAATTGCTTTCACTCTGGATACCATTTCCATAACGCTGAAAGGTTTTACAATATAATCATCAGCCCCCAGATCCAGGCCCATAATTCGATCATATTCCTGACCTTTCGCGGTGGCAAGAATCACGGGAATATCTCTATATTCCTGCGATTCTCTCATACGCTTTAAAATTTCAATTCCATCCATGCCTGGGAGCATCACATCTAGCACAATAAGTTCTGGCTGTTCCTTTTTCAGATTTTCCCAACAGGAAACGCCATCCTCAAATCCCTGCGTTTCGAATCCCGCTGAATTCAAGGCATATATTTCAATGTCACGGATACCGGCGTCGTCTTCTACACACCAAATCATGGTTACTCCTCCTCGTGTTTTCCTGTCACGGAATAAACCACCCAATCTGCAATATTTGTCGCATGGTCACCAATACGCTCAAAATATTTTGCAATCATAAGAAGATCAAGGGCAAGTTCACTCTCCTCAGGATTTTTTCTTATGAGAGAGATTATACCATTTTTTACTTTAGAAAAATAGTCATCAACTACATCGTCATGATTGATAACCTGTCTTGCAAGAAGTACATCCTTCTTAACATAGGAATCTACACTAGAAGTCACCATACCGACGGCTTCTTTTGCCATCTCCTCGATCATAGTCATATGATCTGTAGTACGGCCCTTCAGATAGGTTACGATCTCAGCAATATCCTCTGCCTGATCACCGATACGTTCCATATCTGTAATCAATTTTAAAGCAGCTGAAATCATACGAAGATCCTTAGCCACCGGCTGCTGATGCAGCAAAAGCTTTACACAGATTGTCTCAATCTCACGCTCTACATGGTCAATATTGGACCCTTCATCAATTACCTTCTGTGCTAACTCGCAGTCTCCCTCTACTAAGGCTTTCACTGCAGAGTTGATTTCTTCCTCACAAAGAGAACCCATCTCAATAATTTTTCTGTTTAATTCAAACAGCTGCTCGTCGAATCTGCTTCTCATCATCCAAACCTCCCTGTAATGTAGTCTTCTGTACGTTTATCCTTCGGCTCTGAGAAAATAGTATCCGTCTTATCACACTCTACCAACTCTCCTAAAAGGAAGAAAGCAGTGTAATCAGAAATACGTACGGCCTGCTGCATGTTATGCGTTACCATAACAATAGTATATTTCTCTTTTAATTCCATTACCAGTTCTTCTATTCTTGAAGTAGAAATAGGATCCAAGGCAGAGGTAGGCTCATCCATAAGAAGAATCTTCGGCTCTACGGCAAGAGCTCTAGCAATACAAAGACGCTGCTGCTGTCCACCAGACATACCAAGTGCGTTCTTTTTCAGTCGATCTTTTACCTCATCCCAGATTGCTGCACCTCTAAGAGCATGCTCTACAATTTCATCCAATTTTGCTTTATTGGTAATTCCATGAGTACGAGGACCATAAGCAATATTGTCATAGATACTCATAGGGAAAGGATTAGGTTTCTGGAATACCATTCCAATCTCCTTACGCAGATTATTAACATCTACATCTTTAGCAAAAATATCTTTGCCATTGTAGCGAATATCTCCGGTAATCTTAACTCCAGGGATCAAATCATTCATACGATTCAAAGTTTTCAGGAATGTAGACTTACCACATCCGGAAGGTCCGATAAATGCAGTAATATTATTTTCAGGAATGTTAATGCTTACATCTTTTAATGCCTTGTGCTCACCATACCATAGGCACATATCTTTTACTGTAATGATATTATTAGCCATTATTGATTTCTCCTTTTAGCGAAATATTTCTGCACCATGGTTGCTGCAGTATTAATCAAAACTGTCAAAACCATAAGAATTGCTGCGATAGCAAAAGCTACACCAAACTCACCCTGCTCTTTAGCATAAACATAAAGAGCTACTGTTAATGTTGCACCTGGTGAAGACAAACCTTCAATAATGCCATTTGCTGCATGCGCAAAACCAGCGGTAAAGAGCAGTGCTGCTGATTCACCAAGAATACGACCAATAGATAAGATACATCCTGTGATTACACCATCAACACAACCAGGAAGTACCACGGTACGGACAACACGCCATTTTCCAGCACCCAGACCGAATGCACCTTCTCGATAAGACTGAGGAACTGTCTTCAAACTTTCCTGAGTTGTACGCATAATAGTCGGAAGATTCATGATAACCAAAGTCATAGCACCGGACATCAGGCAGGTGCCCAGACTATTAGAGAAAATCAACATACCTACCAGACCGTAGATAATGGAAGGAATGCCTGAAAGAGTCTCAGCCGCATATTCAATGATTGCAACCACTTTTTTATTGGAAGCATACTCTGTCAGATAAACTGCTGCACCTACACCAAGAGGAAGTACTACCACCAGTGTAGCTAGAAGAATATACAAAGTATTAAGAATATCTGGGAGAATACCAATGCTATCTGCCAGATAAGAAGGAGACGTTGATAAAAGTTCCCAAGTAATATTAGGAATTCCCTTTGCCAATACATATACCAAAAGGAAAATAACCAAAGCTCCCGTAAGGCCTGTACACAAATACATAAGTGCTCTCATTAGCACTTCATAAGTTTTTCTTTTCTTTGATAAAGATTGATTTAACATAATTTACTCCTTTTCCTTTTTCAGAAAGAAGTTCAAGGTGGCATTGATCAACATAATGAAAAGGAACAATACCAAAGCGATTGAAAACAAAGCTTCCCTCTGCAGACCACTGGAATACGACATCTCACTGGATACCGCTGTTGTCAGGAATCGTACACTCTGGAAGATGGAATTTGGCATGTTTGCCGCATTTCCTGCCACCATCATAACAGCCATAGCCTCACCAATGGCACGACCAACACCAAGAACAACTGCTGCTGCGATACCACTTTTTGCTGCTGGTACAGAAACTCTAAAATATGTCTCAATCGGTGTTGCACCAAGAGCCAGGGATGCTTCCTCATATTCCTTTGGAACCGCATCCAAAGCAGTGATGGACATCTTAATAATAGAAGGCAGAATCATAATCGCTAACACAATAATCGCTGCCAGAAGGCTGGCTCCATCAGGTACATTGAAAAGTTTTCTAATACCAGGGATCAATACCAGCATACCTACAAGACCATATACAACAGAAGGAATACCTGCCAGAAGGCTGACTGCCGCCTGCATCACATTATTCAGCTTGGATGAAGCAATTTTAGAAAGGAATACTGCTGTCATAAATCCGATAGGAACACCGATAATAATCGCTCCTGCTGTACCATAGATACTTGTTAAAATAAAGGGTAAAATACCATACTTCGGTTCTGCAGCAGTGGAAGCCCACTCTGTACCGAACAAAAACTTAATAGGTCCGATTTCAAAAATAGCCGGAATACCAGAGATAACAAGGTAAACTGTAATCAAAAGTACACAGGCAACAGTAATCAGGCCAAGAATCAAGAATATCCCATGGATAATTCTCTCTATCAATTGATTTTTCTTCATAAGTTAAAACCTCTTAGCAAGAAAATGCGGCGGTCTTAAACTAAAACCGCCGCTCAAAACTTTCCTTAGTTTGCAGGAACTACACCAGCTGCAGTAATGATTTCCTCTGCATCAGAAGATGTAATGTAATCATAGAACTGCTGAGCAGCATCACTAAGTTCTTCATCTGTCTTCGTTACCAGTACGAATGGACGCTGTACTACATAGCTTCCGTCTTTGATAGTATCCTCAGATACCTCTACACCGTTTACTGTCAGCGCTTTTACGCTATCCTCAAGAGATGCCATAGAAGCATAACCAATTGCATTAGGATTCTGAGATACAGTAGTGATTACATCACCTGTAGATGTCAGCTCCTGACGATACTGGCATTTATCTTCTGTCTCTGTGATAGACTCAAAACCATCACGTGTACCAGAACCTGCCTCACGACCGATCAGAACGATTTCGCCATCATTTCCGCCTACCTCAGACCAGTTTGTAATCTCACCTGTGTAGATTTTTGCGATATCCTCAAGGCTCAGATCATCAACTGTATTTTCAGGATTAACTACGATTGCGATACCATCATAAGCAAGAACGGTCTCTGTCAATCCGGACTCTTTCTCTTCATCTTTCAGATCACGGGAAGAAAGACCGATATCACAACGTCCCTCCTGAATAGCCTGGATTCCTGAACTGGAACCTGTAGGATTGTATGTAAATGTGATACCTGTATCATTCTGGAAAGATTCACCCAGAGCACTGATTACTTTCTCCATAGATGTGGAACCATCCGTAGAAACGGACTGCTCTCCCTTGCTGCTTGATGAGCTGCTGTCGGAGCTTTCTGTTGTGCTATCAGCAGAGCTATCGGAACTTGAGCTGCTTCCGCATCCAGCTAAGCTAGTAACAGCCATTACAGTAGCCATGAGTAAAACCAATCTTTTTTTCATTTTCGTAAAATTCCTTTCATATCAAATTTCTTCATTTTTTAATTTGTTTCCTCGTTACAAATATTATTCTAAGTGACCTATGTGAAATCAAAAATACAAGGTATGTCAAATCTGCGTGAAATGTCCCCATAAACACCTAACAAATAGAAATTAAGTCTTCCATTGCAAAAAACGAATATATTGATGTTCCCATTTTCCAACATCAATATATCCGTTTTTCTACATTATCTCAATATATTCCCATTACTTCTTTGCCAAAAAAGCGTTCATACCAAAGCAAAAAAATATATACCGTCCAAATTCTACGGCTATCATCACATCTTTGGTTCAAGCGTTTTCTCTTTTTATAATTTCGAAGCATTTTTAAAAGCTTATCCCTGCGAAAGAAACGAGCTGCCATTTCCGAGGAAAAGTATTCCTCTATTCTACTATAATATGGTTCCTCCCGAATCCAACTTCTGATAGGAACGGGAAATCCTAATTTTTTTCTCTGCGCCGTATCCCGACTCATCTTCTTTTCTGCCACTTCCCGAAAAAGAAGTTTTGTCCTGGGGGGATCTATTTTTTCCTCTAGCGGTAGTCCTGCCGCCAATTTCCAGATCTCCTTATCCAAAAAGGGTACCCGCACTTCCACGGAATGCGCCATGCCCATCTTATCTCCTTTTATAAGTATGTCATGCACCAACCATAAATGCAGATCCATATATTGCATTTTTGTCACTGCATCCATATCTTTTACCTTTTCATATAGGGATTCCGTTACATCCTTAATCCTAAGGCTGGGTTTATGCCGCAGAATCTCATCTGCCTGCTTTTCCGAAAAAACATTGGTAGCATTACAATGATATCGTTCCTCCAAGCACTTCCCGTGCCGAATCAAAAAGCCTCTGCCCGGCAGGCCTTGTGGAAGATAGGATTCCGCTAAATTGCCTGCCCATTTTCGAAAGGACCAGGGTAGCCGATCAAATCCTGTATATTGCAAAGGTTCACAATAAATATTATATCCTCCAAAAAGCTCGTCACTACCCTCCCCTGAAAATACCACCTTAACATCCTTAGAAGCCTCTTGACTCAAAAAATATAGGCCCACCAAAGAGGGATCTGCCACAGGTTCATCCATATAGTATTGAATATCCGACAAAGCATCCCAATATTCCTCTGCCGTAATTTTTTTCGCAGAATTTTTTACTCCTACTTGAGCAGCAAAAGCAACCGCCTCATCCAATTCCGCAACACCATCGCCTTCGAAGCCTACCGTGTAGGTTCGATCCACCTTCCCTTCCACAGCAAGATAGGAAGAATCCACACCGCCGGAAAGATAAGAACCTATCTCCACATCCCCGGTTAAATGACTTCTAACAGATTCTGACAAGAAATGTTCTGCTGTCTTTACCCATTGATCATGACTTTGATGCTCTTCCCTACGAAAGGTAAACTCCTGATAGGACTTACTTTTCATAGACCTTCCATCATAAGTAAAATAATAGCCAGGTTTTACACTATATACATTTTTAAAAAAAGTTTCTTCAGTAGGGACAAATTGAAAGGTCAGATACAGACCCAACAGTTTCTCATTAAACTCCTTACAAAAATTAGGATGCTTTATGATCGCTTTAATTTCTGAAGCAAAAATAAATTCATCATCCCTTTTATAATAATAGAAAGGCTTGATTCCAAACATATCCCTTGCTCCAAAAATGATTTTCTTCTTTCGATTCCAAATCAGGAAGGCAAACATGCCCCTTAGTTTTGCCGGTAGTTCTTCACCCCATTCTTCATAACCATGCAAAAGCAATTCTGAGTCTGTATCTGACTGAAATCTATGACCTGCTTTTTTTAATCTTGCAACAAGCTCTTTATAATTATAAATTTCCCCATTGAACACAAGAACCAAACTGCCATCCTCATTAAACATCGGCTGTTTCCCATGTTCACTTAAATCCACAATACTCAACCGTCGAAATCCCAAAGCGATCTTATCATCTATAAATCGCCCCTCCCCATCGGGACCTCTATGTATAATGGATTCCAGCATATCCCCAATTATTTTATCCTTATTCTTACCTTGTCCGTAAAATCCGGCGAAACCGCACATGCCCATCCTCATTTCCGCTTGCTATTTGTCATCTTTACAGCAAGCCTTTCTACTCTTCTATGAGAGCATGACTTATTGTCGCATCTACATCTTAAAGATTTCCAATAAAAATCTTAACAATTCTAAAGACATGCTGTAGAAAACTTTATACCATTTTATTCTCTGCCATTCTTAGAAGCAGTATACTATATTTTACAATTCGATCTGCTCCAAATCATCTGGCACATATATTTTCCCAGCAAAGTATTTTTCTCCTTCTGCCAAATAGAGTTCTTTTCTTCTGGAAATATTTTTGTCTTCTGTATGGTAAATCAAAAGATTCTCTACCTGCAGTTCACTGGCTAATTGACAGGCATCCTTCACTGTAGAATGATTTCTTTCATAGGGATGAAAAATATCCGCCTCTCCATGCAAACAAAAGGCTTCATGCAAAAGCCATTTACTCTTCCAAGCATAGTCTCTCTCGCACTCTTTATAGGGTTCATCTCCACAGCAGGTCAGGTTTTCTCCTTCTTTCATCTCCATAGAAAAACCAAACTGTTTTGCCTTTGTCGACTGAATATCAAAAAAAGTCACCTTTTTTCCAATGATTTCCGCCGATTCCCCATCTTCTACTACAATCAAATGAAGTCGTTTTCCTATAAAAGCTGTTTGTTTTTTCTGTAATAACTTATCAGCCATATCCTGCAAGAGCTCGATTACCTCTTTGTGGCCATAAATTCTTGCCTCTCCTTCATAGTTTCCTGATTGCATGTTTTGGCAAATAAAACGCATGAGCCATAAAATTCCTGTGATATGATCAATATGCTTGTGAGTTACAAAGACGTCTCTAACATTTTTCCAATCAATATCAGCACTTTTCAACTGATGCAATAAGGTATTCCCTCCGCCACCGTCTACCAGAAAATATTTCTCATTTTCCTCCAACACAAAGCAAGTATTATAGCACTCTGTAACAATGGCATTTCCTGTTCCTAACATGGTAATCTTCATGTCTTCTCTCCTATTTGGCACCTATAGGACCTGCCAGCGGCAGCTCCCTACGGATGCATAGTAACATAAAAAGGATGCTTCCACAGGGGAAACATCCTTCCATATATTCAAATACAAATATAAGGACCCAGACTGGAATTACTGTCCCATCTGTTTTGCAACCTCAGCTGCAAAATCCTCTTCTTTCTTCTCAAGACCTTCACCAGTCTCATAACGAACGAAGCCTTTGATTGTAACGTTTGCATTGTTTGCCTTAGCAACACTTGCAACATACTTCTCAACACTCTGTTTTCCGTCTTCAGCTTTAACATAAACCTGATCAAGAAGGCAGATTTCTTTCATCTCTTTGTTGATACGTCCGTTGATCATACCCTGGATTACCTTCTCAGGCTTCTGGGACTCTTTCGGATCGTTCTGAATCTGAGCAAGAAGAATCTCTTTCTCATGTGCAATGAAATCTTCGCTGATCTCGTTACGGCTTGTGTACTGAGGTTTCAGAGCTGCAACCTGCATAGCTACGTTCTTAGCCATCTCTTTGATGTCATCATTTACTACATCTGTAACAACGTCTACAAGAACACCGATTTTACCACCCATATGTGTATATGCAGCGATCATACCATTATCCTCTGCAACCTGTGCAAAACGACGAATGTTCATGTTCTCACCGATGGTAGCGATCTGATGAGCAAGAGCTTCGCTTACAGTCTCCTCTGTATTGAACTTCCAAGGCTCAGCAAGGAATGCTTCAATATCAGCTGCGGATGTGTCAAGTGCCTGCTCTGCAACCTGTGCAACATAGTTCTGGAATTTCTCATTCTTAGCAACAAAGTCAGTCTCAGCATTAACCTCAACTGCAACTGCTTTCTTACCATCCTCAGCAACTTTCAGCATAACAATACCTTCTGCTGCAATTCTGCCTGCTTTTTTCTGTGCTGTAGCAAGTCCTTTTTCTCTAAGGAACTCCATAGCCTTGTCCATATCGCCTTCTGTAGCTGTAAGTGCTTTCTTACAATCCATCATTCCAGCGCCACTGATCTCTCTAAGCTCTTTTACCATCTTAGCTGTAACAGCCATCTTTGATATCCTCCTGTCATATGATATTCACTTCAGGACTGCAACATATCATGCCACAGTCCTGAATCTGTTACTGTTCATTCGCTTCCCAGTAACTCAAATCTACTCTGTAATCTAACAGCGGGAATTGATTAAGCCTCTTCAGCTGCCTCAACTTCCTCAGCTACGTCCTCAGCCTCACCCTGATTTGCCTCGATGACAGCGTCTGCCATCTTGGAAACGATCAGTTTTACGG
>CAVBGA010000044.1:0-17211 GCA_963594675.1 Lachnospiraceae bacterium | reverse complement strand
GCTGTATCAAATTGCCCCGGGTTGCTTGCCCCAGACATGGACCTAAGTTTTGCTTTTATACAAACTCGATTGCCTATCGCCAGCTCCGGCTTTTCTTTACTTTTTATTCGAATGCTTTTCTTTGAAAATTGTTCGGTCGATGTGACCAGATTTGATGATGATAGATAAATATAGAATACGTCACCGCTTGTCTCCAGCCCAGATACTCTGCCATAAATCCGGCAGATTGCCTGGGCTGCAAGCAGACTTTCCAGCTTTGGATCTTTTTGGGAAGACACCCCGGCGGTGTCTCCCAAACCCAGAAGCCATATACATAACATTAGCAACAGGCAAATCAGACACATGGGTCGTCTGATCATTCATTTTCCTCCACAAGACTTTGATCTGCACTGAAAATCTGGTCCAGCTTAATAGCCTCCCGATATACCCTGTTGGTGTTTTCATTGATGGAAATCTGTACCTTGTCTACAGAATCCAAGGCCGTCAGGGAATTCACGATGGAATAAATAGGAATATCTTCCGGTAGATTCAATGCTGCATCAGAGAATTCCGCGCTTAGATTCACATAGCAGATTTTATCTGACACCGTAACACCAAGAATCTTGGTTTCTGATGGAATAGTTGCATAATTTCCAGACTCCTTAGGTCCTTTAATCAACTCCTCCACTACCACCCTCTCCAGAGGTTTGCTGGTATTATAGTAACGGCTTCTCGACTCCGCTTTCAGCTTTTCCCCTTTTTCGTCGGTGAAATACAGTGTCATTTCCGCTTGTTGATAACTATTGATCTCTTCTCCAGAATTTTCCACAAAAGAATCCGCATCCATCGGGTCGATCTCATTGCCATAGGAATCCTTCATTATCTGATCCTCTATCATAAAACCAACCTTGTCAATTCCGTCAATCTGTACCATTGTCCGCACAATACTAGCTCGAATCAATACTTCCTTCTGACGATCAATATTTTCATAATTTTTATTAAAACTAATCCAAAGAACCTGGTCCTCATCGATCCAATGCTGCTGCATTTCCACATCTGTAGGCAAAAGATATCGTTTCTCTGTCGCCTCATCAGAGGTCGGCAATGCCTGTAATAACAACTTGCTTAGGACCTCACTGCACAGTTCATCGGTGTCCTCTGCTTCAAATTCCAGATCCGAGCTAATTACCTTGCTTTCCTCTTCATTGGTATAGTAAAGATACGTGCCGTCGGAGCTTTCTTTTTCCTTAGTACTGCTGCCGCAGGCGCTAAGCAAAAGACTCATAGCCAACAAACACAATATAAATCGTTTCATTCAGCTACACACTCCTTTAATCATAAAATGTCAATGGGATACGCACAGCGAAGGTAGTACCTTCTCCCTCTTTACTGTGGACCTTGACTGCACCATGATGCATCATAATCGCACTCCTGGTAATAGCAAGACCCAGGCCGGTGCCGCCGATCTCCCTAGAATGAGATTTATCCACCCGGTAAAATCTTTCAAAAATATTATCAATACTATCTTCAGGGATTCCAATACCGGAATCTGCCACCGTCACATAAAAATACTTATGATCTGCATTCAGGGATACTCTGACCCATCCAGATTCCTTATTATACTTTATGGCATTTTCAATCAGATTGCTCAATGCCAGTGAAAGCTTCACCTCATCAATCTCTGCATTTACAGGGCGGAAGCTGTCCAGAATCAGCTCGATATTCTGCTTGGTGGCTATGGGCTTTAATCTCTTTAGAAGTTGCTCCAAAAGAGCATTAATATTCACCATAGCTACATTCATATCTGCTGCTTTCTTATCCAGTTTTACAAGAGAAAGCAAATCCGTAATGATTTTATTTTCCCTGTCAATCTCCTCTGTGATATCCTGCATAAACTCCTGATACATCTCAATAGGCGCATCCTGCTGCATATTCAGGGCATCCGCTAATACCTTCATGGAAGCCAGAGGAGTCTTTAACTCATGGGAGACATTAGATACAAACTCCTGACGAGAATCATCCAGTTTCCTTACCCTGCCCATTAACTTATTAAAGGCTGTTGTAATCTTCTCCGTCTCTGTATAATCAGATACGGAAATATCTTCGTCCAAAAATCCATCAGAAATACTATCAATAGCCCTTGTAATTCTGGCAAAAGGCTTCATCAATACTCCTGCCAATACAAAGCCCAGAACCAAAACCACCAGGGCGATGATGGCAAGGAGCAAAATTCCCTTACTTTCCAGAATACTGACACTTTCCTCAATCTCATCTGTCGAGACACTTACCAGCATCACGCCAAGAACTTCCCTATTTTTCTCATCGCTTAGAATAGGCGTCATCATCTCGATATAGCGATTGTCCTCATTGTAATTGCTGATGGCATCCCCGTCAAAGCACTGTGCCACTTCTTCAGCCAATATGGTCTTGCCCGTATCCAGATCATAAGTGTCAAAAACCACTTCATAATCCTTATTCACAATCAGGATACGACCACTGTAAATATTAGAAATCAGAGAGAGCTCACTCTCCACTGTCGTATCATCCGGATTTTCAAAATAGTTTTCCGAAATCAAACGATTACACAAAATATCGCACTGACTCTTCACATTGAAACTTCTCAAAGATACAGCACGATTCTCATAACTGCTTACGATTCCGTTCTCCACTACAACTGCCGGAACAATTCCGATCACCACCAACAGGATCATGATACGGAATCGCAAGCTTTTTATAAAATGAAATTTTCCTTTAAACTTATTATGCCTGGAAATAGTAACCCACTCCCCACTTGGTATGAACATACTTCGGATCACTAGGATTAGATTCAATCTTCTCCCTCAATCGACGAATATGCACATCCACTGTTCTAACATCTCCCAGATACTCATATCCCCAGATCATCTTCAAGAGATTTTCTCTGGTATAAACTTTATTGGGATTACATACAAGAAGTTCCAGCAGGTCGAATTCCTTTGCTGTAAGATTCAGTTCCTTTTCATTGATATAGACCCGACGGCTCTCACTATCCAGCTTAAGTCCGTTAATCTCAACCACCGTATTCTTTTTCTCTTCCACAGCAACATGACTGGTACGTCTGAGAATTGCCTTAATTCTCGCCTTCACCTCCAGAATATTGAAGGGTTTGGTAATATAATCATCCGCTCCATACTCAAGGCCCAGGATTTTGTCCATATCCTCACCCTTTGCTGTAAGCATGATAATGGGAACCTGCGAAAATTCCCTAATCTGCTGGCAAACCTCAAGTCCAGAAAGCTTAGGAAGCATCAAATCCAGAAGAATCATATCATAATGATTTTCCCGGGCCAAATGTACTGCCTCCTCTCCGTCATATGCACAATCCACCTTCATATCATCCTGCTCCAGGCTGAAGCGGATTCCCTTTACGATCAGCTTTTCGTCATCTACAACAAGTACTCGCCTGCTCATATCTCTTTACCTCAACTCACTGTAATTTTATCTTTAAGCTTTTGAAATGTCGCATCTCCGATGCCTGAAACATTGGTAAGCTCCTCAATGGACTGAAATCCACCGGCATCACTGCGATACTGTATGATTGCATCCGCCTTGGCCTCTCCGATTCCACTTAAGGTCATTAAGGTCTGGCGGTCCGCCAAATTAATATTCACTACTGATTCTGAATTCACCGAAGAGGCATCACTCCCTGTAGCGGAACTTGTTCCTGTCTGGGGCCCGGAAACCGTCCCCGACTGGGCACCTGAAGTGGCTGTGGCATAGGTCTGTCCTGCATTCGCTTCTTCCCTGGTAGGCACCCGAAGCTGCTCACCATCTGTCAGAAGACGTGCCAGATTCTGACTTTCCTGACTGGCATCTTCTGTATAACCTCCGGCTGCATCAATAGCCGCTGCAGCTCTGCTACCCTGAGGCAAACCATACAAGCCAGGCGCATTCACCGCACCACATACATGCACATAAATCTGTGAAGAGCTCGCTGTCTTACTCGCAGTCTCTTCTGTATTTGCATTCTCTCCTGCGCCAGCAGTCGCATCCCCATTCTTAGACTCTACAGTATCCTGACTATCTTTTGCAGAACTCTCATCTGTCGCTTCATCTGATTTATCTTCTGCAAACTCCTTATCTACAGAGGGATCACCTGCTTCCACAATAGAATTTCTTTCCTCCTGTGAAACCGCGGACCCCTCCGCCAGATCATAGATAACGCTCTCACCACAAGAGCTTAAAAAGAAGACTTGAATCCAAAGAATCGCTATAAAAATAATACTCTTTTTGCTTAATTTCACACTGACCACCCCTATTTAAAGGATTCCGAAATGATCAGCACAACAGCATTTGCACTTTTATTGTAACTAATTTGAATTCTTATTACAAGCTATTTTTCCCTTGCAAAAGGATGCCTTAGTAATCCAATCCAACACTATGGTAAAGGGTTTTCTCGACAGCAGCCAGGTGACACCCACTACCAATAGCACTATGAGAAGGCTCTGCACCACAAGATTCATTTCTGGCAGATCTTCCCATAGATAGGCAATCAACCCATACACCAAACCATGAAATAGATACACTGCCATAGTACGCTCTCCCAGCAAAGTAAAGCGACTTTTCTGCTCACTCATAACTGATAAATACAATAGATTTAACAAGAAGGCAATACAATAAAAGAGGAAACGGATCGCAATTCCCTCTGTATTTTCTTCATGAAGATAGTCATAATTATAACGACCATAAAAAACAAATACGGGAATTTCATCCCATATAGCCACTGCAGCCACAAAAAGATTAACGCAAAACAAGCTCAAAGCTGCAAATCTGGGTGAAATTTTATTGCGTATCGCTGTAATATACTCTCTCTTAAAATCCGCTCCTATAACAAAGAAGGGGAAAAATACCATCAATCTGGGAAGAGTCAAAAAATTATCATCAATTCCCAGACAGCCTGCAAACAAGCCAATGGCTACTGCAATAGGCAAGTGACCGGGAATTTTTCTGTAATAGGGAATCACTAATTTCCAGACAAACATGGCAGGAAGGTACCATAGGGTAAATTTAGGCCAAAAGAGCCAAAGGTGGGTTTTCTTATGTATTACATACACATAGAGAAGATAATAGAGCACTTCGAAGACCAGATAAGGCACCATAAGTCTTCGAATCAACTTTAAAAAGCTGCTCTTTTTCTTTGAAAAATAGCCTGATACAAAAACAAAAGCAGGCATATGAAAAGAAAAGACCATCCATTTGACACATTCAAGAAAAAGGTTGTCATCTGAAGCCAATTCCACAAAATGGCCCAACACCACCATAAAAATCAAAAAAGCCTTATAGTTGTCAAATAGATAATCTCGTGTTTTTTCTGTACAAATATCTGATTTCATCTTACAATTAAAACAATTACTAAAATTTACGGTAACTACTCACCAAGCACTAAGGGGCATCCTATGAAAAAGAAAGTCACAGTCACGGCCATAATCGCAGGAATTTTTCTTCTCTCTCTTATTTCATTTCCTGTCCTTCACAATCAAAGGAAAATAAGAGTGGCCTGTGTTGGTGACAGTATCACCCACGGAGCCTACCTCACAAATCGCAAATCAGAAGCCTACCCTGCCCAACTACAAAAGTTGCTTGGCAATGGTTATCTGATAAAAAACTATGGAGTCAATTCCGCTACCTTGCAAAATAATGGTGATAAGCCTTATACAGAAGAAAAATTTTATCAAAAAAGTCTGGATTTTCAGCCGGACATTGTCCTGATTATGCTGGGAACCAATGATACGAAAAGCCAGAACCGAGGAGATCTCCCTAATTTCCGCAGGGATTATGAAAGTCTGATTGAAAGCTATAGCAATCTCTCTTCCCATCCCACCATCTATCTCCTGACGCCACCACCTATTTATTCTGTAAATAAAAAAAATACATTGGCCTATTCCATGCACAGAGATAGCCTGGATGAAGAAATTACAGTTATCAAAAATCTGGCGAAAAAATACGGGCTGACCCTCATCGATATTCATACCGAGCTGACAGATCATCCCGAATATTTTACAAGGGATGGCGTCCACCCCGACAAGGATGGAGCCTTCCATATAGCAAACTTTATATATAACTCCCTTATAGGAGAATCCTCTAAATAGTCAAATTCCTGAGTTTTCTCAGGAAAGGCTCTTCTCCAGTTTTTCAATCATTTCATCGATATGTGCCTCAGTAATCACAAGGGGCGGAACCAGACGCAATACATCACTTCCGGCTGAGATAACCAAAAGGCCATTAGCCAAGGCTTTTTTCACCACATCTCCTACAGGGCGACCTGCAATTACAAGGCCTTGCATGAAACCTTTTCCACGTCTTGCTGAGATACAATCATATTTTTCTACCAGCTCATCCAGTTTTTTCTCCAGATAGGGAGCTGTCTTATTTACATGGCCAATGATATCTTCCTCTTTAAAAATATCAAAAACCTCACTGACTGCGGCACACACAAAGGGATTGCCACCATATGTGGTTCCATGATCTCCAGGCTGTAAAGAAGCGGCTGCAGCCTTCTTACCAAGCACAAAGGCGCCCACTGGAACACCATTGCCAAGGGCCTTAGCACATGTCATAATATCCGGTTCTACGCCATACTGCTGCCATGCAAACCAGCTGCCACAGCGGCCCATACCACACTGAATCTCATCCAGAATCAAAAGGATATCTTTCTCATCGCAAAGAGCTCTTACTCCCTTGAGGAATTCCGGATCAGCGGGATAAATGCCGCCCTCGCCCTGAACAGTCTCCATAATAATCGCACAGGTTTTATCTGTAATCTGAGCTTTTACGCTGTCAAGGTCATTGAAGATGGCAAATTTCACACCACCCATTAAAGGCTCAAAGGGTTCTCTGTAGTGGGCTGTTCCTGTAACAGAAAGAGCACCAACACTTCTTCCATGAAAAGAATGCTCCATAGCAATAATTTCAAAACCAGCATGACCATCTCTTGCATAAGCATATTTTTTTGCTGCCTTAAGAGCACCCTCAATCGCTTCCGTTCCACTATTAGTAAAAAATACTTTTTCCATACCGGTAGCTTCAATTACCTTGCGACCGGCTTCCATCATAGGAACATGGTAATACAGATTAGAAATGTGCATCAGCTTATCAATCTGATTTTTGAGAGCCTGTTTATATCTCTCATTGCTATAGCCTAAGCCGGAAACGGCGATACCAGCGGCAAAATCCAAATATTTATTGCCGTCTGTATCATAAATATATACGTCTTCTCCGTGGTCAACAACTACTGGAAAACGATTATAGGTATGAAGAATATACTCCTCAGATACCTGCATCTGATCATTCATTTTCATTGTAATATTTCTCCTCATTCTCCCTGAGAATCGCTGTGCCGATTCCCTTGTTGGTAAAGATCTCAAGCAAAAGGCTGTGGGGAATTCTTCCATCAAGAATATGTACCCGATTTACCCCTTCATTAATAGCTTCGATACAGTTATTCAATTTTGGGATCATACCGCCGCCTACGCTGCCGTCGTCAATCAGCCCCTGGGCTTCTGATACATGAAGCTCTGAAATCAGGCTGCTAGGATCATTATAATCCCTATATACACCCTCGATATCTGTCAGGAAGGCTAACTTCTCAGCACTTACTGCCTCTGCAATTCTGCAGGCTGCATCGTCTGCATTAATATTATAGGTCTGGAACTCTTCGTCAAGACCCAGTGGACAAATAATAGGAAGGAAATCCTTCTCCAAAAGATCATAGATGATTTTAGGATCTACTTTAGTAATTTCTCCTACAAATCCTAAATCTCCTCCTTCGGATTCTTTTTTCTTCACCTGAAGAAGGCCGCCATCCTTGCCACTGATTCCTACTGCCTTTACTCCCAGGGATTCCACCAGAGTCACCAGTTCCTTATTCACCTTATTCAAAACCATCTCAGCCACTTCCATGGTTTCTTTATCTGTTACACGAAGACCGTTAATAAACTTAGGCTCCATTCCTACCTTGCCAACCCAGCGGCTAATTTCTTTTCCGCCTCCATGGACAATAATGGGTTTGAATCCTACTAATTTCAAGAGTACAACGTCCTGAATCACACTGCGTTTTAACTCCTCATCTGCCATGGCACTTCCGCCATATTTAATAAGGACAATTTTTCTGTTGAATCTCTGGATATAGGGCAATGCCTCAATAAGAACGCCTGCCTTTTCCAGGTATTTCTGACTTACCATAATTTTCCTCCCAAGTCTTAAGAACGATAATCCGCATTAATTTTTACATAATCATAAGACAGATCGCAACCCCATGCTGTGGCGGTAGCGTCACCCATCTTCACATCGGCGATAGCTGTTACTTCTTTTTCTGAGAGGATCTTTGTTGCTTCTTCCTCACTGTAATCCACTGCCACTCCGTCACTAATAATCTGAATTTTACCTGCTGCACTTTCAAAGAAAAGATCTACCTTTTCCGGATCAAACTGTGCTCCTGAATAGCCCATAGCGCAAAGGATTCTTCCCCAATTAGCATCATGGCCAAAGATAGCAGCCTTGGTCAGAGAAGATGTGATAATAGACTTGGAAAGGATCACTGCCTGCTCCTTACTTTCTGCACCTACAATCTTCACCTCAAACAGAGCTGTGGCACCTTCTCCATCTCCTGCAATGGCCTTAGCCAGGTATTTACAAACTTCAAACAAAGCTTCTTTTACTTTATTATAATCGTCATTTTTCTCTTTCAGGATCTCATTGCCTGCCAAACCATTTGTCAAGAAAAGCACCGTATCATTTGTGGAAGTATCTCCATCTACAGAAATCATATTGAAAGTATCTCCGATTACTTCCCGAAGCATATCCTGCATCAAGTCCTTCTCAATTGCCAGGTCACTGGTTACAAAGCCAAGCATTGTGCACATGTTGGGGTGAATCATACCAGAACCTTTACACATACCGCCGATGGTAACTGTCTTTCCAGCAACTTCCAGACTATAAGCGATTTCTTTTTTTACAGTATCAGTTGTCATAATCGCCTGAGCAGCCAGACTTCCTGCCTCAAGGCTGTCAGACAGAAGAGGCGCCATCTTTTCAATACCCGCCTCCATTTTATCCATGGGAAGCTGTTTTCCAATTACACCTGTAGATGCTACCAGCACTGCATTTTCAGAAATATTCAATGCCTTTGCAGCCGCCTGAGATGTTTTCTTACAGTAGGAATATCCTTCCTCTCCTGTGCAGGCATTGGCAACACCACTGTTACAAACAATCGCCTGAGCGTATTTCTGTCCATGAACCTGATCATAATCCCATTTTACCGGTGCCGCTTTTACCACATTAGTAGTAAAGGTACCTGCCGCTGTACAAGGCTCTGTAGAATATACTAAAGCCATGTCCTTTGTATTTCCTTTTTTTATTCCAGCTGCGATACCGGCTGCCTGAAATCCTTTTGCAGCGGTTACACCACCTTCAATCCTTTTCATAAAAATGTTCTCCTTATATTAAATAGCTTTTTTATTTTCTATAGATCTCTCGGATATTTTTATTATCTCAAATATCCCTTGTTACTGTTTCTTCACGCACAGTAACTATCTTTCCTATCATATCGCAAGAATTACATTTCGTAAAGCAATCTTTCATTTCTTTTTCCTTATATGATGCATAATTATACATTTTCTATGCATATTATGCAAGTTTTTTTTCCTTTATATTGGATTAAACCTTGCATAATCGCATAAAATACTGTATATTATGATGCAGAGTAAAACTGAATACTAAGTAACTGCTTCTATTATTAATTACAGTTACACTAAAAGATTATTGGAGGATTTAATATGAAAGAAAAAGTTGTTCTTGCATACTCCGGCGGACTTGATACAACCGCTATCATCCCCTGGCTGAAAGAAAATTTTGATTATGAAGTTATCTGCTGCTGCGTAGACTGCGGACAGGGTAACGAGCTTGATGGCCTGGATGAAAGAGCAAAACTCTCCGGAGCTTCCAAGTTATATATTGAAAATATTATTGATGACTTCTGCGATAATTACATCATGCCTTGCGTAAAAGCTGGTGCAGTATATGAGAACGAGTACCTTCTGGGAACTTCCATGGCGCGTCCTGCTATTGCAAAACGTCTTGTTGAAATCGCAAGAAAAGAAGGCGCATCTGCTATCTGCCACGGTGCAACTGGTAAAGGTAATGACCAGATTCGTTTTGAGCTGGGTATCAAGGCTCTTGCTCCAGACATCAAAATCATTGCTCCTTGGCGTATGACAGATATCTGGACCATGCAGTCCCGTGAAGATGAGATTGAATACTGTGAAAAACATGGAATTCACCTCCCCTTTTCCAATGACTCCAGCTATAGCCGTGACAGAAACCTTTGGCATATCAGTCATGAGGGACTGGAACTGGAAGATCCTTCCAATGAGCCTAACTATGACCACCTTCTGGTGCTGGGCGTAACACCTCAGAAGGCTCCAGATAAAGAAGAAGAAGTTACCATGACCTTCGAAGCTGGTATTCCTAAAACTCTTAATGGAAAAGCAATGAAGGTTTCTGAGATTATCACAGAACTGAACAAACTTGGTGGCAAGCATGGTATCGGTATCGTTGATATCGTTGAGAACCGTGTTGTAGGAATGAAATCCCGTGGCGTTTATGAGACACCAGGTGGAACAATTCTTATGGCTGCTCACAAACAGCTAGAAGAGCTGGTACTTGACCGTGCTACTATGGAAGTAAAGAAAGATATGGGCAATAAGTTCGCTCAGATCGTTTACGAGGGAAAATGGTTCACTCCTCTTCGTGAGGCAGTTCAGGCCTTTGTAGACGTAACTCAGGAATATGTAACCGGTGAGGTTCGTTTCAAACTTTACAAGGGCAATATCATCCGTGCAGGTGAGACTTCTCCCTACAGTCTCTACAGCGAGACTCTGGCATCCTTCACCACAGGTGATATGTATGATCACCATGATGCTGACGGATTTATCACTCTCTTTGGCCTTCCTTTGAAAGTTCGCGCTCTGAAAATGCAGGAAGTAAAAAAGAATAGTAACGAAAATTAATCTATACAATAGAAATAGGATTTTCTGCAAGCAAAAAGGACATCGCTTTTCATGGCGATGCCCTTTTTCTTGTATAGAATAAAATCTAATCAGGGATAAAGGAATTCTCCGCTTTCACTTCGTATGTAAAGCAAGCCTCCAGTTACATCTGTATTCAACAATAATTTTTCACCCTTTTCATTGACCACGGTAAAATTCCATAAATGTTCTGTCGGCATATTAATGTTCTCTACTTTTACAATAATCCCAAAGTCCAGAGTATTTAAGGCCTGGGCAATCTTAGAAGAGTCTACACTGCTAAATCCCATAGCCGTCTTAAGAGCCCCTGTATTTCTGTTTTTTTGACCTTGACTGGTAGGACTAGAGCCCTCCTGAAGTGCGGTAAATTTCGTTCCATCAGCAATGGCCTGCTCCCCATTGCTATTGGTCACATCATCAGAATCTCCTTGATCAAAGCTTAGCACCCCCTCGTCTTCAATAGAAAAGATATAGCTTTCTTTTTCATCCTCAGTCACACAATACAGCTTGTTTTTTTCCACACTGTAACTGCCCTGACAGTAGTCTTCTGACAAAAGGTCATAATAAAAATAAAAGCTTTTTTTCTCAGTATCCAATACCAAAAAAGGATCAAAAGATCCGTCACTATCCTGGACCAGGTAAGTTCCGCTCTGAATCTTATCCTCTGATCCGCACGCCCAAAGCGGTAGGCATAGCAAAGACAATAGCAACAGTTTTTTCTTCATCATAACTCCCCATATATTTGAACAAGAGCAAATTAATCCTGCTCTTCTTGTATACAAAATTTTCCTATCTTTCATTGTAGCAAAGGAAGATAGGGAATTCAATTATCATTTCCTTACTTTATGAGATTCACAAGTCTATTTGCCAATTCCTCTTCATTATCCACCGTTTCATCCGGAAAAATTCCTATATCCGGCATCTCCTTCCCTCTGCGGTTAAACCACAAGCTTTTCCATCCGGCTTTAGAAGCACCGACCACGTCATGAACAAAAGAATCTCCTACATAAAGACTGCTTCCTGCCTCCACCCCACAAAGAGCCTCTACTTTACGAAAAATTTCTATATCTGGTTTATCCACCCCCAGAGCTCCAGAAACAAATAATCTCCCTTTTGGGATATAGTGGTCCAAACCCATGGTCATCATTTTCTCCATTTGATGTCTGGCGGGACCATTGCTAATAACACCAAGCAAGATTTTTGACTCTGCCAGCTTTTCCAGCATAGATTTCATCGTCGGACTTATGCAAATCTCTTTCTGTCGATACTCATAGGCCGTCTGAAATCGTAAAGCAGTGTCTCGACTGATCAAAATATTATAATCTTCCAGTGTTTTGCTAATACGGTAAACATACATGTCATCCATTGACATTTCCCCTCTTTGGGAAGCAAAAAACACCTCATCTCCGTGCCTGCGAAAATCGGTAAAAAGATTGTCTGACGGCAGTTTTTTGTATTCTGGGAAATCCATCTCTATGGTTCTTCGAAATGGCCCTGCCACGTCATACAAGGTATCATCCAAATCAAAAAAAATTGCCTTAACTAATCTGCCAATGCACATAACTTCCCTCTTCATTCTTCTTCACAAGCAATTGGTCTTCAATCTCCTGTTGCAATTCTGACACATGAGAAATGATACCAATCATACGATTACCTTCTGCCATTTCCAAAAGAACCCGCACTGCCTGATTTCTGGAATGTTCATCCAAGGATCCAAAGCCCTCGTCAATAAACATAATGTCCAAATTCACAGCCGAAGAATTCTCTCTGATGGTATCCGCCATGCCCAAAGCCAGGGCTAAAGCCGCCATAAAGGATTCCCCGCCTGATAGGGTGCGTATCTCCCGTTCTTTTCCTGTTACATTTGAGTATACCATAAGATCCAGACCACGATTTCTTCCAGAGCCTGCTTTTTCTTCACTTATCATGCGAAGCTCATATTGTCCGGCTGACATTTCTGTAAATCTGCGATTCGCTGCATACAAAATTTTATCCATATAATATCTCTGTACAAAAGTTTCTAGATCCATGCGAGCATCCTTAACATTGCCGGAAACCATACGGTACAGTCCATCCAGTCGAGCATGCTCCCTTACCAAATCCTGTCTTTCCTCTAAAAGAGGAAGCATTTTATCATAAATATTTTTATGGATATCATATAGGGATTTTCCTGCCTCTGCAAACTCTTCTGCTGCCTTTAATTTTGTTTCAGCCGTCTGAAGTGCAAGTGCCAGTTTGTCTCGATCCGGTCGCTTACGCCCGGCAATTGCTTCCTGAGCCGACGACAAAAGTTTTCTTTCACCGCTTAGCTTGCGTTTATGCACTTCCACTTCTTCTATTAATTGCTGGATTTCTTCTTTATCATGAGTCTGAACAAGATTTTCTCTTTTTTTCTCCGAAATCTGCAACTGTTTTTCAGCCTGTAAATAGTTTTTTTCTCTATCTTCTTTTTCCTTTTTCACTTCCGGAAGTTCTTTTTCATATTTTTCAATACGTGTTGCACACTGAACTTTGGCTTCTCTGGCATCTTCACTATCTTCTTTCGTCTGCTGATAGGCCTCTTTCGCCTTGTCCAGTTCGTCATTCGCTTCTACCAGCAGCCGATCCGCCTCTTCTTTCTCAGTAAATTCTAATGACTCTTCCGTCTTTCTCAGCAAGGCCTTCGCTGCTTCCACATCAGCCATGGCCTTTACCTGCTGACTGCTTGCCTGACTTACGCGCTCCCCTAGCTTTTTCTTTTCTTCATTCATTTCCTCTAAAGCTTTTCGGGCCTTATCTAACTTCCCCAGATTCTCTTCTTCCCTGCTTTTCCTGGCTGTCCATTTATCTAAAGCATTGGCCAAACATTCCTCGGCCTTCTCTATTTCTTCCTTTACCGCCCTCTCCCCCATCATCATTTCTCTTGTAAGAATCTTTTTTCTCAAGTCTCTATAAGACTTTTCCAGATTTTCTTTTTGCGTATGATAACTTGTGTCAAGAGAGCTAACCTTTTCTGCCAACTTTTGCTGCTTTTCCAAACTTTTGCCAGCCTCATCTGCTAGTTTTTCCAATTTTTCTCGACTTACCTCTTCCTCTTTTGAAAAATGACAGGGTGCAGGATGTTCTCTCGAACCGCAAACCGGACATGGACTGCCCTCCACTAGTTCTTCTGCCAGAAAACCGGCCTGAGCATCCAAAAAACTTTGCCGATATTTCTCATGACAGTTCTGTTTCTTCACATAGTCCTCTTTCGCCTTCAGATAGTCTTCTTTACTTTGCTTTGCAAGCCGAGCGCTCTCCTCCACTCCATCAAATAAGCTACTTATATTTTTCGCATCTGTAAGCAAGTCATTAAGCAGAGAGATTTGATTGTTACATTCTAATAGATTTTCGCCACTCTTAGCCAGATTTTCCTCTTCTTTTTTGTAGGAAAGTTCGCTAGCTTCTAAGCTCTTTTTCTCTTTTTCTGCCTTTTCCAGCTCTTTTTTTGCACTTTCACAGGCTTTTATCCTTGCCTCAAGTTCTTTCTTATTTTTTTCTTTTTCATCAAAAGCCTCATAGGCACGTTTCACACGCTCCTGCACCTTAGAGTTCTTTTTCAATACTTCTCGGTAGATCGTCTCCTTTTCTTCTCTTTGTTTTTTCTTTGCCTCTTCATTTGATACTAATTGTGGCAGCTGCTCTTTTTCTTTATCTAATGCCTTCTCCAATTCCGCCAACTGCTTTTTCTTATCTGCCAAACGACAAAAATCCCCTTGGAGTTCCCAAGCCTTTCTTAGTTCTTCTGCCAAAAGCTCTTTCTTTGCAATTACATCTGCTTTTTTCTCCAACTCCTGCAACTCTTTTTCTGCATTTTCTTTCTGCTGAAAAAATTGCATAAGATGCTCTGCCTCTGTACAGGCATCCCTGCTGGCGTCTCTTGTTTTTTGAGCTTCTTCCTTGGCTTTTTTCTCCTGTTGCCACTCTTTTTTCAAATAGTCTGCATAAAGACCTATTTCTTCCGTGAACTCACCTAACTGACTAAGTTTTCCCTCCATCATCTGCTCTTGCAAAATTTCTATTTCTTCTCTTCTCTCATATGCTTCCTTCACACAAATATTGTCTGCAATTGTCTGGCACTGGGTTTTCATGATGGCAAGGTCTTTTTCTTTGGCCTGTCTTCGATTTTTCAGTTCTTCTACTACTTTCTCATACAATTCTGTATGAAATAATTTACGAAAGATGATCTTTTTATCGTCCGATTTAGCCCTTAACAGCTCCATAAACTCACCTTGAGCAATCATTGCTACCTGCATAAATTGATCCTTGGTAAGTCCTACAATAGATTCGATTTTATTATTTGCCTCTTTTGAAGGATATTCCAAGCCATCTGGCATATATAAGGTAACCGATCCACTGACTTCTTTGTAGCTGCTGCCTTTTGAGACAGCTCGGCTTTTTAACCTCAAATGCCTTGGAACACGGCAGACCTTATACACATCGTCTCCGCCTTCTGTAAAAGTTAATTCTACAAATGGTTCTCTATCCAGTCCCACATACTGACTTTGCAATAAAATTCCATCTTTTTTATTATTTCCGGAACTAGCTTCTCCATATAGGGCAAAAACAATCGCATCAAATATGGTGGTTTTCCCTGCTCCAGTGTCTCCTGTAATCAGAAATAAATTTTGATTTGGAATCGTAAAATCTATTTCTGTCAATTTTCCATAGGAAGCAAAAGCCTGCATTCTTATCTTGATTGGTTTCATCAGACACCTCCCTGAATGCTATTGAGCACGTCTTTCAACAAATCTTTTTCCTCTTCATCCAGATCTTTAAGAAAGCTGCAGCAGAGTTCAAAGGGATCCAATTGCTCATAATCTCCCGCTTTTTTGCTATAATCCACCGTTCTATTCAACTCTCGTCGAATTTCTAAAAGATGAGGAAATGCCATGCGAAGCTGTTCCTGCATGTCCACCACATTAAGGTCTATCTTATCTGTCAGCACAACTGTCACATAATCCTCACAAGTCATAGTAAGCAATTCTTCCAAACTTCCTTTAAGAATCTTAATCTGACGCAGGGGTCTCAGCGGTAGCTTGCTTATTTTAGGCTCCTGTCCTTTCTCCTTTAATTCCACCATAAGAATGCCCTTCTCCTGCCCCGCTTCACTTACTGAGCAAGCCAAAGGCGTTCCAGAATAACGAAAGCATTCGCACCCTACTTTCATAGGCTTATGAATATGACCCAATGCCGCATAATCAAAAGTCTCCAAAATGTCAGCCGATACTTCGTCAATATTTCCTACCGTTCGAAGCTCCGACTCCATACGCTCAATTTTATCTGCCTCCACTCCTTTTGGCACATAAAATTGATGGCTAACTAGAATATTCCGTTCTACAGGATTAATATCTTCCCTTTGGATCAGTCTTCTCACCGTCTCATCATAAGAAAGATTATTTCCATTTTCATCACTGTCTACTACCATCTTCACCATAGACGGTTTTACAAATGGCAATAAATAAAAATTTACAGGGCCATAGGCATCTTCCAAACACACCTTTTCAATATGGTCTTCTGGTCTTTGCGGCGGCATGCCAATCATATACAGCTGATGTTTCGATAAGACATTTCGAAAGCAATTCACCCTTGGGGCACTATCATGATTTCCACTTATCATCATAAGCACAAGATGGGGCATTTGTTCTGTTAATTCTGTAATAAAATGGTCAAATAGCTCTACTGCCTCTGCCGAAGCCACCGCCTTATCATAGATATCTCCAGCAATCACCATAACATCCGCCTGCTCCCTGACGGAAATCTCTACAATTTCATGCAAAATATATTCTTGATCTTCTCTCAGATCCCGATTCATTAATTTTAATCCTAAATGCAAATCCGATAAATGAAATATTTTCAATGCTCTCCGCTCCTATGCTCTAGCAAACTGCCTATCTAGTTATGTAACCAATGAACCTTGAGACTAGCTATTCGAAAAAAGCCCCCTGTTATATGAGGAAAGGGCAACGAATCCCAGATCCGCTGCCCTCTTATTCTCATCCCTTAAGGGATAAGCTATCATCGTATTACTATCCAGTTCTTTATACCATCTGATTATAGATGAATTACATCATCGGGTCAAGTCCCAGAGCCGGGTGGCCTTTCTCTGTAAGGAAAGCTACCAGTGTCTCAGGATCTTCAGCGATGGTCT
>CAVBGA010000043.1:0-2659 GCA_963594675.1 Lachnospiraceae bacterium | reverse complement strand
CTTGATCGATTCCAGCATGGTGAAGGAGAAGGTTGTTCTGAAGAAAATTGATATTGAGGAAATTACAGAGTTTCGCTTTGCCTTGGAATGGGGAGCTTTGGAAAGTGGAGTGAAAAAAGCGACTCCGGCTCAACGCAGAGAAATGCTATCCTGTTTGGATAAGTTGGAAAAAGCCGAATCAGAGGGGGAAAGAGTTGCCTGGGATAAGGCAATCCACCACCTTCTGATTGAGTCGTCAGGTAATTTGTGTATGCTGGCAAATTATAAGGCATTAAATAAAATTATGGATGCTTATATTCCTAAAATGCGTGGGAAAATTATTGAAGGAATGCATAGTGAGCAATTTTTGAGCCGGGCCCACAGAACAATGGCTGAGGGATTTGCCGAGGAAAACATAAATAAAGCGCGGGAAGGCTTGCGATTGCATTTCCATTATATCCGGCAATATATGTAATCTAAACTATGAAAAATTCACCAAAATCAGCGGATCATGCTTGTGTATATCCACAGATTTTGGTGAAAAAACAGGTAAATATTTTAGATATGCCTTGACAAATAGAGAACAAGATTCTATGCTTGAAAAAGTTGGTTGAAAGAGCAAATTTATATTTTTTTGATGTAATTGGTAGAACCAATATATGTAAAAAAATGGAAAATATAAAGTCAATTTTAGAATTTATTTTTTTATAAGTAAATTGGTACTACCAAAAGAAAAGGAGAATGTTATGGAGACACAAACATACAATAAGGTGACACCAGAAATTCTTGACGAATTTAAAAAGATTGTGCCTGGTAAGGTTTATGCTGGAGAAGAAATTAATGGTGACTATTTTCACGATGAAATGCCTATATATGGCAAGGGTGCACCAGAAGTTCTGATTGAGGCAACCAATACAGAGGACATTGCAGCAATCGTAAAAATCTGCTATGAAAATTCGATTCCTGTGATTCCCAGAGGAGCAGGAACCGGACTTACCGGAGCAGCAGTTGCCTTAAAGGGCGGCGTAATGATTGACATGAGCAAGATGAATAAGATTCTTGACTATGATCTGGAGAACTTTGTGGTACGTGTAGAGCCAGGCGTGTTGTTGAATGATTTGGCCGAGGATGCACAAAAACAGGGCCTTTTGTATCCACCGGATCCAGGTGAAAAGTTTGCAACGCTGGGAGGCAATGTTTCTACCAATGCGGGAGGAATGCGTGCTGTAAAATATGGCTGTACAAGAGATTATGTACGTGCTATGACGGTGGTTCTTCCTACCGGAGAAATTGTAAAACTTGGTGCTACAGTTTCGAAGACGAGTACAGGATATAGTCTTTTGAATCTTATGATTGGTTCTGAGGGCACTTTGGGAATTATCACAGAGCTTACTTTGAAATTGATTCCGGCCCCCAAGGAAACTATAAGCTTAATTATTCCCTATGAAAATCTTGAAGATTGTATCGGAACAGTGCCTAAATTTTTTATGAATCATTTCCAACCCCAGGCTTTGGAATTTATGGAGAAAGAAATTGTTCTTGCCTCAGAGCGCTATCTGGGTAAGAGTGTATTTCCTAAGAAAGTGGAAGGCCTTGATATAGGCGCCTATTTGTTGGTTACCTTTGATGGAGACAGCATGGAGGAATTGGAAGAACTGACAGAGAAGGCTGCAGAAGTGGTTTTGGAAGCAGGTGCAGTTGATGTGCTGGTGGCAGATACTCCGGCCAAGAAGAAGGATGCCTGGGCAGCAAGAAGTTCCTTCCTGGAGGCAATCGAAGCAGAGACGAAGCTTCTGGATGAGTGTGATGTGGTGGTTCCGGTAAATCAAATTGCCCACTATCTTACTTATGTAAAAGAGGCGGCTACTCCCTATGATTTTGAAGTGAAGAGCTTCGGACATGCAGGCGATGGCAATCTTCATATTTACGCATGCGCCAATGATATGGATGGGGATGTGTTTAAGAAACAGGTTGCTGAGTTTATGGCAGATATTTATAAAAAGGCAGCGGAACTTGGGGGACTTATTTCCGGAGAACATGGCATCGGCTATGGAAAGAGAGCCTATCTTGCAGAGTTTGCAGGTCCGGTAAATATGCGTTTGATGCAAGGCATAAAGAAAACCTTTGATCCTAAGATGATTTTGAATCCGGGAAAAGTTTGTTATGAAATCAATGAATAATTAGGAAATTAGGATAAATTAGAGTACATTTGACAAATGTGTAAAAGAGGAATTTATTATGGCGTATTTAATTTCTGAGGAAGCGCAGGATCTCCTGCAGGATGTGAAAAATTTTTGTGATAAAGAAGTAGTCGAGCAGTGTAAGGCTTATGATGTGTCTGGAGAATGGCCAAAGGAAATCTATGATAAGGCGATTGAGCAGGGCTATCAGGCTCTGGAGGTGCCTGAGGAGTATGGCGGACCGGGCCTTTCCCGAGTGGATGTGGCAGCACTGATTGAGCAGATGGCCATAGCTGATGCAGGATTTGCAACCACAATTTCCGCAAGCGGTCTGGGCATGAAACCTGTTTTGATTGCAGGAAATGAAGAACAGAAGCAGCATGTATGTGATCTCGTGTTAGATGGAGGTTTAGGTGCATTTTGTCTTACGGAGCCAGGAGCCGGTTCTGATGCAAGCGCTGGCAAGACAACGGCTGTGAAGGATGGAGATGAGTATATCC
>CAVBGA010000042.1:0-2151 GCA_963594675.1 Lachnospiraceae bacterium | reverse complement strand
ACAGCTTAGTTAAGTGCGCCAATTTATGGCTTTCCTCTACTTTCTTTCACACTAAGTCACTCCTCTAATTACTGAATGTTAGCTTACTGAATATCACTTTCTTTTTCATCACTGTAGCGACGGCCTACTTCCTCAGCATCTCCTACTATGCCCTGCACTACAAATACATTCCCTGGAGGGCATCCCGGCACCCATCTGCCAAATTCTTCCAGATGTTTGGTGCAACGTCCTACAAGAACCGTATTGTCTTTATTAGCTCCTTCCGGAAGTTCTTTTACCGGTCCTACAACCACATATTTTCCCTCCAGATATTTTTCATATCCTCCTGCTTTCAAGTCCATAAGGGCACTGATGACGGTATTGCGGCATCCGGTGCAGGCACCTTCATCGAAAAGCAAGGTATAAGGAGGAAGTCCCGGAATCTCTACCTCACTGGAACGTTTGAAACGGTGATATACACTCTCAATGGTCTCACCTTTTACTTCAATCTTGTCTAAGTTCATTTCTCCAAGGCCACGATTGTAGGCTTCTACGGTAAGCATGGGGGCATCCACCTCATAGCCCATAACGGCACTTCCTACAGCATCGCAGGCAACCACGTCTTTAGAGGCTAAAATAAGATCCATCTCTACGGTTTCACCGAAAATAGGGCCCAGACCCTGCTGACAGAAGGTGGCGTCAATAACACTAAGGACAGGTTTTACGGTCTGAATAATGTCGATAACTCCATTGACAACGCCATGGCTATGAAAGAATTTTTTCTGTCCATCGGCAATCAGACCTTTCAGATTCTTTAATCCTAAAGTAACCTCCGTCTGGTCATGGGTTTTCATAACAGGAACTGTGATAATGGCATCCGCCTCAGCTACCAGATCCCAGCTTGTCATGGCATCAATAACTTTTCCATTTTCTACAGGCATTTTCTGGATTTTGCGTTTCTTTAAATCAATAACTTCGAAGCCCTCATCCCGAAGCTGCTGATATTCGCATTTCTGAATTACCTGCTCTGTATCTACTCCTGCAGCAGAGGATTCCGCAATAATTGGATTTGCACCCTCTTCTTTCACTCTTTCGGCAACAGCCTTTACTACCTCCCAACGGGTAACGCCACCGGAACAGCGGTCATCAGGAACCGCAACAAAATTAGGTTTAATCAAGACCTTGAATCCTGGTTTGATAATATCGCTTAATCCACCAATATCATCAATGGTTTTTCTAACTGCTGCTCTGATACTTTCATAATCATTTCCACCTGTTTTACGAATTGATACTACTGACATACACTTCATCTCCTTCTTAAAATAAATTAATTTTGTATAGTATTTATAGAATCACTTCTGTTGCCATAGTTAAAATTGGCAGGGTTAGGATCATCAAAATGGTGCTTTGAGCAATGGCGCAGGCAGCGGATGAAGTTTCCAAGCCATTTTCTTCTGCTGCGATTACGGTAAGGGATCCGGAAGGTAATGCGGTAAGAATGGTGGCTGCTATAGCCACATCATGTTGAATACCTAAAAACTTCATAGCAAAAAGCATTACCGTTGGTGCCGCAATTAATCGTAGGAAGGACACCATATAGGCCATTTTATCTTTATATAAGCGACTAAATTGCATAACTCCAATTTCATAGCCAATAATGATCATGGATATGGGAATCATCATGGAACCTACGCTGCTAATAGCGGATTGGACGGTATCCGGAAAACGAATCTGGGAGAAATATAAGATGATAGATCCCAGTGAAAAATATAAAATGGTATTTTTGAAGATTCCTTTGATGGAGAATTTCTCTTCATTTTTCAATAAATACAGTCCATAGGTGAAGAAGAAAATCTGGTAGGTCATGTTGTAGGCCACTGTGTAAAGGGTACCCACATCTCCCAACATTTCTCCTAATAGTGGAAATCCAATAAATCCAACATTGGCAAAGACAGATAGGTTAATAAATAAAGATGCATCGTCTTTAGAAAGCTTCTTTTTGGCAAGCCATCCGAATACAAATAAGGTCACCAGATAATAGATGGCAGAAATCAGTAATACTTCCAACATTCCTTTTCCATTCTCAGCAGAAAAGGCCTGACCTGCACTGCTAAGGATATTCATGGGTAACACTGCCTTCATAAGAAAGGAAGAAAGATATTTTTTCATTTC